>JBIKKZ010000052.1:0-8367 GCA_044360095.1 Vulcanococcus sp.
GACCAGGATTTGGGCCATGGCCGACGTGTAATTGATATCATGCTAACAGCTTTCCGGTTTCTGGCTTGAGCTGGCTAAGCCGCCAGCGGATTCAGCCGTGTGAGCAGCCGCTCGCCCAGCCTTGAGGCCACGCGCCGTGGGGCGAAGGTGCGGCCCAGCAGGGCCATCAGGCCGCGCAGGTCGTCGGTGTTGAGGCGGTCGTCGCGCACCAGGGTGAGCAGCAGCCGCTCCCGCAGGCTGCGGCCCCCTTCGCCGAATAGCAATTTGAGGCCGGCGCCCGCCACCGGCAGCAGGTCGGCGCCGCCGCTCTCGTCGTTCTCCACCACCGCCAGCAGGTTCTCCAGCCGCTGCAGCTGCAGGCGGCCCTCGGCATCAAACAGCACCTCCAGCAGCTTCTCGCGCATCTCGGCGGTGTCGCCCGCCAGCAGGCGCCTGGCCACATACGGGTAAGCCACGCGGATGATGCGGAAGCTGGGATCCAGCCGCATCGCCAGCCCCTCCTGGCTCACCACCGCCCGGATGATCAGAGCAAACCGCGCCGGCACCCGGAACGGGTAGGCGTACATCAGCTCCGAGAAGCGGTCGGTGATCGCCTTGAAGTTGAAGGAGCCCACGTTGTCGCCCAAGGCTCCCCCCAGCACCTCTTCCAGGGCCGGGATGATCGGGGTGAGCTCGGTTTTGGGGTTGAGGAAGCCCAGATCCACGAAATCCTGCGCCAGGCCAGCAAAGTCGCGGTTGATCAGGTGCACCACCGCGCCGGTGAGCGTCAGCCGGTCGGCATTGCTGAGGGAATCCATCATCCCGAAGTCCACATAGGCCAGATGGCCCAGGGCTCCGGTTTTGCCCGGCAGGGCAAACAGGTTGCCGGGGTGGGGGTCGGCGTGGAAATAGCCGAACTCCAGCAGCTGCTGCAGCCCGGCGATCACGCCGGTGCGGATCAGGGCCGCCGGCTCCAGCCGTTTGGCCTCCAGATCCTGGCGCCGCTGCAGCTTGGTGCCCTCGATCCAGCTGGTGGTGAGCACACGCCGGGCCGAGAGGCTGCGGTCGACCCGCGGCACGATCACCGCCGGGTTGCCGGCGAACAGTCGGGCGAAGTGCTCGGCGTTGTCGGCTTCGCGGCGGTAGTCGATCTCCTCAAACAGCGATCGGCCGAACTCATCGATGATCTCCCCCAGGCCAAAGCCAAGATTGAGCGGCAACAGCGGCGCCGCCGTCACCCCCAGCAGCCGGATCAGCACCAGGTCGCGGCGCAGCAGGGTGGCCAGCTGGGGGCGCTGCACCTTCACCGCCACCCAGGGGCCGCCCACGGGCCGGGCTTTGTACACCTGGCCCAGGCTGGCGGCGGCCACCGGCCGATCCGGGAAGTCGTCGAAGAGCTGGCTCACCGGAGCCCCCAGCTCCTCTTCGATGGTCTGCAGGGCGATGGTGTGGGGGAAGGCGGGCAGGTTGTCCTGCAGTTGGGTGAGCTCGTCGAGCCAGTCGCGGCGCACCAGGTCGGGCCGGGTGGAGAGGGCCTGGCCGAGCTTGATGAAGCAGGGCCCAAGATCGGTGAGGGTGCTGAAGATGCGCTGCCCCAGCCGCCGCTGCACGGCGCTGTCGCGGCTGCCCCCCTGCAGGGCCAGGGCCAGGGTGAGGCTGCCCAGCCGCCACAGGATCACCAGCAGCCGGGCGATCAGCATCCAGGGCCGCAGCAGCAGCCAGCGCAGGTCAGCCCCGGGGTCGTAGCGGTGGGGGGCTGGGCTCAAGGGGCGCGCGTGGGGCTCGATCGGCAGACTCTAGAAACCCCAGCCCAGTGGCCATGGCCCTGCTGCCGCGCCTGCGCCAACGGCCGCCGGAGCTGCCCCTGCACCTGCCGGCCCACGGCCGCGGCCGCGCCCTGGCCCCCGGGCTGCGGGATTTGCTGCGGGGGGGGTGCGCCGGCTGGGACCTGCCGGAACTGCCGGAGATCGGCGGCCCCCTGGAGCCGGAGGGGGCGGTGGCCGAGGCCCAGGCTGCTGCTGCTGCCCGGCTGGGGGCAGCGCGCTGTTGGTTTGGCGTGAATGGGGCCAGCGGTTTGTTGCAGAGCGCTCTCCTGGGTCTGACTAACCCTGGTCAGAGGGTGCTGCTGCCGCGCAACCTGCACCGCTCGCTCCTCCACGGCTGCCTGCTGGGGCAGCTGCGGCCGGTGCTGTTCGACCTGCCCTTCGACGCCGCCACCGGCCTGTGGCGGCCCCCCACCCCGGAATGGCTGGAGGCGGCCCTGGCGCAGGCCCAGGCGGCTGGCCCCCTGGCGGCGGTGGTGCTGGTGTCGCCCAGCTACCAGGGGCTGGTGGGCGACCTGGCGGCGCTGATCGCCGTGGCCCATCGCCACGGCCTGCCGGTGCTGGTGGATGAGGCCCACGGCGCCCACCTGGGACTGGATCCGCGTTTGCCTGCCCCAGCCCTGGCCTGCGGCGCCGACCTGGTGGTGCAGTCGCTGCAGAAGGCCGCCGGCGGCCTGGCCCAGAGCGCCGTGCTGCTGCAGGGCCCCGCCAGCGCCGTGTCGGCCGCCGCGATCGAGCGGGCCCTGCTCTGGCTGCAGACCTCCAGCCCCAGTGCCCTGCTGCTGGCCAGCGCCGAGGCGGCCCTCGGCCACCTGCACAGCCCCGCCGGCAGGCGCCAGTTGTCCCGTGCCCTGGATCGGGGTGAGGCCCTGCGCCACAGCCTGCGGCGCGCGGGCCTGGAGACCTTGGCCAACCATGACCCCCTGCGCCTGGCCCTGCCCACTGGCCCCCTGGGGCTCAATGGCCTCGACGCCGACGCCTGGCTGCTGGAGCGGGGCGTGATCGCTGAGCTGCCCGAGCCCGGCTGCCTCACCTTCTGCCTGGGGCTCAAGCCGCCGCGGGGCCTGGAGCGGCGGCTGCCGCAGCGGCTTCTTCAGCTGCGCGCTGCGCTGGGGGGCGCGCCGTTGCCACCGTTCACAGCGCCGCCGCTGCCGGCGGTGGCGGAGCCGGAGCTGCCATTGGAGCGGGCCTGGCGGGCGCCGCGGCGGGCCGTGCCCCTGGAGCAGGCCGCCGGCGAGCTGGCGGCGGAGCCCCTCTGCCCCTACCCGCCAGGCATTCCGCTGCTGATTCCCGGCGAGCGCATCGATGGGCCGCGGGCCGCTTGGCTGCAGGAGCAGCGGCGGCTGTGGCCCGGCCAGATCGCTGATACGGTGAGCGTTGTGGCCAGGTGAGGAGGGGCATGCAGGTGGCAGGCGATGGCCCCTTCCGGTGGGACTTCGTGACCCCCGGCCTGCCCGATGCCGCCTTCGCCGATGCGCCGGGCTTCAGCCCCACGCCGCTGGAGCAGCGGGTGATGCTGCTGGCCCACCTGCGGCCGCGCCCCGATTCGCTGGTGTGGGATGTGGGGGGCGGCACCGGCGCCCTGGCCCTGGAGATCGCCCGGCTGATGCCCTCCGGCCAGGTGCACACGCTGGAGCGCGATCCGGAGGCGATCGAACTGCTGGAGCGCAACCGCCTGCAGTTCGGCATCAGCAACCTGCACATCCACGCCGGTGACGCGCCGGAGGGCCTCGAGCAGCTGCCCCCCAGCCCCGATCGGGTGCTGCTGGAGGTGGGCCGGCCCCTGAGCGGCGTGCTGGAGCGGGTGTGGCAGGCCCTGGTGAGCGGCGGCCGGCTGGTGATCAGCACCGCCAGCCTCGAGGGGCTGGTGGATGCCACCGACACCCTCGGCCGCCTCGAGGCCATCGACCTGCAGGTGGTGCAGGCCACCGTGCACCGCATGCAGCGCCGCGGCAACCAGGCGCGGCTGGCGGCGGCGGAGCCGCTGTTTTTGATCGCCGCCGAACGCCCTTGATCCCACCGCCCCGCACCCGCACCACCCCTCAGCGGCTGCTCAGCGGCTACGCCGCCGGCGGCTTCGGGCTGCTGGTGGTGGGCCTGGGGGGCTGGTGGTTCACCGCCGCCCTGGGGGTGATGGTGCACCTGGGGTTGCTGGAATATTTCCGCCTGGCCCAGTTCAAGGGCATTCGGCCCGCCAGCAAAACCACCCTGGTGCTGGTGCAGTTGCTGCTGATCACCACCCAGTGGGCCCACGGCGGCGATGCGGTGGGGGTGGGCTTCGCCACGGATCTGGCCTCAGCCGTGCTGCCCATCTCCGGTGCCCTCATCTGCGGCTGGCTGCTGCTGCAGCCGCTCACCGGCAGCATCGCCGACATCGCCGCCTCGATCTTTGCGCTGTTTTATCTGGGCTTTTTGCCCAGCTACTGGATCCGCCTGCGCGACCTCACCGATCCGGCCTTGGCGCCGCGGCTGGCCCACCTGGGGGTGGATTCCGGCATGGTGCTGACGCTGATGGCCTGCCTGCTGATCGTGGCCACCGACATCGGCGCCTACGTGCTCGGCCGCCGCTTCGGCCGCCGGCCGCTCTCCCCCATCTCCCCGGGCAAAACCCTGGAGGGGGCCCTGGGGGGGCTGGGCTGTGCGGTGCTGCTGGGGGCGGGCTTTGGGGTGCTGCTGGGCTGGAACGGCGGCTGGGCCGCCGGGGGCCTGCTGGGGGCGGTGGTGGCGCTGTTTGCCCTGGTGGGCGACCTCACCGAATCGATGATGAAGCGCGATGCCGGCGTGAAGGATTCCGGCGATCTGCTGCCGGGCCACGGCGGCATCCTCGACCGCATCGACAGCTACCTGTTCACCCCGGCGGCCTTCTACACGGTGGTGACGCTGCTCAAGCCGCTGCTGGCTTAGGGCGAAACCCGCGCAGTTCCGTGCAGTTGCAGTAGGCGACCCTCCAGGTTGGCCTCGCTGATCTGGATGTTGGGGTCGCTGGGCAGGGCCACCCGCTGCTCCCCCTCGGCGCGGCGCAGCTCCAAGTGGCCATCCACCGCCTCCGGCAGGGTGTCGCAGGCCATGCCCTGGGCCTGGAGCACCAGCCGGTCGCGCTCGATGCGCACCTCCTGCAGCGGCGATAGCCCCAGCAGGCTTTCGGCCAACTGATCCCCCAGGCTCCGCCATTGCGCCATGCACAGCGAGCGGCCCAGGCCCGCGGCGGTGAAGGCCACATACCCCTCGATCTGGAAGGCGTGGTGCAGCTGCACCGCCTGGCCCTTGAGCAGGTTGCCCGGCTGCACCTGGATGGCGCTGCTGCGCAGCTCCACCATCTCGATTTCCAGGGCGGCATACACCACCCGCCGCGCCACCAGGCTCACCCCCTCCAGCCGGCCCCGCAGCAACCCCAGGGCCGAGCCGTGCAGCTGCAGCTCGAGGCTCTCCACCGCATCGCACTGCTGGCGAACCCACAGCTGCAGGCCGCTGGCCAGCAGGTTGAGCACGGGGGAGGACTCAGACATTCCAGAGGCGGGCCACGGTGGCGGGCTGGTCGATGTGGGGCAGATGGCCGCACCCCTCCAGCTCGGTGATGCGTTCTCCTAACAGACTTTGCACCGCCTGTTTCTGGGGCCGGCTGAGGATGCGGTCGTCGCGGCCCCAGATCACCTCCACCGGCTGGGGTGGCAGTGGGCTGCCGCTGCCGGCGAAGCCGCCGCTGCGGGCAAAGGTGGCCAGGGCTCCCGCCCAGTTGGGGCAGCGCAGGTGCAGCGAGGCGATCTCCAGCTCCGCCGGGCCCACGTCGCGGTCGGGCTGGGCGAAGGCGGTGCGGCAGAGGCCGCGGCGGATGGCGGGAAGCCCCAGGAAGCGTGCGCCCAGTTGGTCGAGCAGCGGCGGCACGGGCATCGGTTGGCCGCTCAGGCCGGCGGGGGCCAGCAGCAGCAGCCGCTCCACCTGCTCAGGCCGCCGCCGGGCCAGCTCCATCGCCGCCGCCCCGCCCATGGACGCGCCGATCAGGCCCACCTGGGCGGCCCCGCTGCGCTGCAGCACGGCCTCCAGCACCCGCTCCAGGTGCTCCAGCACCGCCGCCGGGCTGTAGCGGGCCCCCTCGGGGCGCGGGCAGAAGCCGAAGCCGTGCAGATCGGGGATGAACAGCTGGTGCTGCGGCGCCAGCAACGGCGCCAGGCGCCGGAATTCCAGATGGGAGCTGTCGAAGCCATGCAACAGCAGCAGCGGCGGCCCCTCCCCCAGCACCGCCACGGGCCACTCCCCCGCCAGGGGGGGCAGCTGCCACCACTGCACCGCCGAGGCGAGCCGTTGCCCCAGGGGGTCGAGCAGGGTGCGGGAGGCCCGCTCCAGCAGGGCGCGGTTCTGCGGCGGTGCCTGCATCTAGGCGGCGGTGGCCGTCTGGCCCACGGTGGTGCTCACCATGGCGGCCAACAGGTCGCTGGGGCCCACCGGGAAGGGCAGGTGGTGCAGATCGGAGCCGGGGCGGCAGGCGAAGGCGGCGGCGGCGTTGAGCTCCTCCAAGTTGGCCTGGCCCAGCCCCAGATCCGCCAGGCTCACAGGCAACCCCAGGGCCTGGAAGAAGGGCAGCAGCTGGCGGCGGGCCTGGGCCGCCAGGCCGTTGCCGCCGATCACCTCCTCCAGCCGCAGCTGCACCAGGATTCCGTAGCCCACCTTTTCGCCGTGCAGCTGGCCGTGACTGGCCGCCAGTTGGGTGAGGCCGTTGTGCACCGCATGGGCCGCCACCGTGCGGCAACGGGCGCCGCCGACGCCACCGATCAGGCCGGCGGTGAGGCCGCAGGCCTCCGCCACCCGCACCCAGGCCTCTGAGCCGGGGTGCTGCATGGCCGCCTCCGCCTCCAGCAGCAGCTGATCCCGCAGCACCCGGGCCTGCTGCACCGCCTGCTGCACCAGCCCATCGGCGCTGGCGCCGCTGCTCACCGAAGCCTCGTACCACTTGGCCATGGCGTCGGCGATGCCGCTGGCCAGGGTGCGGGGTGGCGCCTGCCCCACGAGGTCGTGATCGAACACCAGCAGGTCGGGGCAGCGCTCCAGGGCCACATCCCCCTGGAACGCCCCCTGCTCGGAATACACATTGGCCAGGGCCGTCCAGCCGGCGCAGGTGGCGGCGCTGCTGGGCATGGTGATGCAGGCCAGTCCCAGCCGGTGCGCCAGCAACTTGCCGGCGTCGAGCACCTTGCCGCCCCCCACCGCCAGCACCGCATCGCAGCCCGCGGCGGTGCACTGCTGGGCCTGCCGCGCCAGGTCGCTCTCGCAGCAGTCGTGCTGCAGGGTGGCCGCCACGGGCTCCAGCCCCGCCGCCAGCAGCTCAGCCTGGAGCCCCAGGCGCAGGGGGGCGGTGGCGGGGCTGCGGCCCAGCAGCAGGGGCCGTTGGCCCAGGGCGGCGATGGCCGGCAGGGCCTCGGCCCAGGCGCCGGGGCCGCGCAGCACCCGCGCCGGGGCGATGGCGTGGCTCTGGGTGCTGGCTTGCTGCATGGGCCCGCCGAAACCGCCAAACTCCAATCCACCACTGTAGAAGCGTTGGCCCCGGCTGCGCCGCCCTCGGGGCTCCGCCACCCCAGATGGTCGCCATGGCGCCAGATTGGGGGCATCCATGGGCAACGGCATGGCCAAGCGGCAATGGCGCACGCGGTTGGCGGACACGCTGATCCGCTGGGGAGCGGCCCTGAAACCTGCCCCGGCGCTGGTGCCGCCGCCCACGGTGCTGCCGGCCCAGCTGCCCGACGCCCGCCAGCAGGCCGCCATCGGCCAGCTGCCGGGGCTGCGCCCGCCGCTGTCGATCGAAGAGGCGGTGCGCGAGCGCGACCTCACGGTGCTCAAACGGGAGGCCAGCGATGCCCTGGCGGCCCTCGCCGCCGCCCACGCGGTGGTGACCTCCGCCCGCCTGGCCCAGCTGCACAACCTGCGCCAGGCGGTGGAGCGCGGGGAGCTCGAGGAGCAGGAGATGGTGGATTTCGCCGGCGATTACCAGGCCTGGCAGAACGACCAAGTGCGCCTGTTTGATGCCCTCGCCCTGGTGCTGGGCATGGCGGTGCCGGAGGGCGGCGCCTTTGAGCAGATCGACGACGACCTGCTCGAATCCGCCGAGGCCCACCTCACGGCCCTGGGGGCCGAATACCAGCGGCGGCTGCTCAGCGAGCAGTTTGAGAACGGCCAGAAGGAGGGCTGAGCGCAGGCTCAAGGCCCCTTTGGCACGGCGGGTAAGGTGGCCGATTCCCGGTTTGTTTCGCGTCGAGGAGCGCCCCCATGACCATCCGCATCGGCATCAACGGCTTTGGTCGCATCGGCCGCCTGGCGTTCCGCCGTGCCGTCACCCTGGCGGATGTGCAGGTGGTGGGCATCAACGACCTGATCGATGTGGAGTACCTGGCCTACATGCTCCGCTACGACTCCACCCACGGCCGCTTCCAGGGCGATGTGCGGGTGGAAAACGGCCAGTTGGTGGTGAACGGCAACACGATCCGCATTACCGCCGAGCGCGACCCCAACACCCTCAAGTGGGGCGATGTGGGGGCCGATTACGTGCTGGAGAGCACCGGCTTCTTCCTCACCGATG
>JBIKKZ010000255.1:0-2580 GCA_044360095.1 Vulcanococcus sp.
CCTTCTTGAGGGTGCGCTCGGCGTTCACCACGTTGCCGCCGCCCATGTGGCAAGCCGCGCAGTTGGCGGAGAAGATTTGTCCGCCGTGGTCGGCATCCGCGGCAAAGCTCGGGGCGGCACCCAGCACCAGCGCCAGGCAAAGAGCAATCAGAGAGAGAAGACGGCGCATTGGAGCTCGTGCAACCCGGTCAAGTTAGAAGGCGGGTGCGCCCTCTGACGCTGATGCTGCAGAGGTTTGCAACATTTGTCACCCCGGCGGGTGTTCGCTCAGCGGGGTAGGCCGGCGTCGGCGAACACGGCCTCCAGGGTGGGGGCGTGGCTCACCATGCCGAAGCGCTCCGGCGGGCTGATCGGTTCGTGCACGAAGTGCCGCTGGCGGATCGAGAAGCGATCCCAGGCGTTCACCTCGATGCGCAGCAGCTTGATCAGCCCCTCGATCAGCCAACCGCTCAGATCCAGCCCCACGGGTGGCATCCAGCCGCGGCGCCAGTGGCAGAGGCTGCGCACGGTTTGGTTCACGGTGACGGCCGGTTGCCCCAGCACCAGGCGGCGCACGCTGCCCTGGCCGGCTTCGGGGTTGGGGCGCTGCGGGGTGGTGGCCAGGTGGGCACACACCCGGGCGATGTCAGCGGCGTGGATGAAGTGGAAGGAGGCGTCGGTGCGCAGCCATTTGGCCAGCCACAGCCAGCGGGCCCCCTCCCGCAGGCCGGCGGTGAGGTAGCTGGTGGGGAACGGGCCGCTGCCGTCGACCTTGCCGCCGAACACCAGGGTGGGGAACACCGCCACGATGCGCTCCGCCAAGGGGTGCTGCTCCAGTTGCTGCAGGCACTGGGCCTTGGTCTGGATGTATTCGGTGCCGTAGGCCATGGCCTCCGGCAGCAGCTGCAGCTGGCGATCCAGGATGCTGGCGGTGGAGAAATACACCACCTGCTCCAGCAGGGCCGGATCGGTGGCAGCCAGCATGGCCTTCACGGCCAGCACATTCACCTGCAGGGCCCGCTCCGGATCCCCCCAGGCGGTGGCGGTGTGGATGATGCGCGTGGCGGAGGCGATTAGGCCCCGGTGGGGTTCCACATCGCGTAGGTCGCCCACCAGCAGGGTGATGCGCGGATCCTGCCGGGGCACGGCGGTGAGCTTTTCGGGGTCCCGCAGCCACAGCAGCAGCTGGGCATTGGTCTCGCGGTAGAGCAGGTCGGCGATGTGCTGGCCCACGCAGCCGCTGGCCCCGGTGATCAGGATGCGGGCTTGCCGGCCGCTGGCCGTGGGCATCGCCTCGGGGCTCAAGCCACCGCTCCGATGCGCTCCATCACCGACTTGCCGGCCTCAAAGAAGGCGGCGCCGTTCTCCTCCGGGGTGCCCGGCAGGATGCCGTGCCCCAGGTTGAGGATGTGCTTGCGGCCGCGGGCCTTGCGCACGGTGTCGTCGATGCGGGCGCGGATCGCCTCGGGGGTGCCGAACAGCAGACCGGGGTCCACGTTGCCCTGCACACCCACATGCTCGGGCAGGCGGGCCAAGCCCTCCGCCATGTCCACGGTCCAATCCAGCGACACGATGTCCACGCCGGTGCGGGCCATGCGCTCGATCACCCCGGCGCTGCCGGAGATGTAAAGGATGAAGGGGGTGTCGGGGTGGGTCTGCTTCACCAGGTCCACCACCTTTTTCTGGTAAGGGGCGGCGAAGGTGTCGTAATCCATGGGGCTCAGCTGGCCGGCCCAGGAATCGAACATCTGCACCACCTGGGCGCCGGAATCGATCTGGTAGCGCAGGTAGGCGGCGATCGATGTGGCGAAGTGGTCGAGCAGGCGGTGCAGCAGCTGCGGCTCCTGGAACGCCATCGCCTTGATCACGGCGTAGTTCTTGGAGCTCTTGCCCTCCACCACGTAGGCGGCCAGGGTCCAGGGGGCCCCCACGAAGCCCAGCACGGCGGCCTCATTGCCCACGGATTGGCGCAGGCGGGTGAGAACCTCACCCACGAAGGGCATCGATTCGGCCGGCTGCAGGGGGCGCAGCGCCTCCACCTGGGCCATGGTGCGAATGGGGGCCTGAATGAGGGGCCCTTGGCTCTCCACGATGTCGAAATCGATCCCCATGCCCGGCAGCGGCGTGAGGATGTCGGAGAACAGGATCACGCCGTCGGGTTTGAAGGCGTGGAAGGGTTGCATCGAGATCTCGTAGGAGAGATCTGGGTTTTCGGAGCGCTCCCGGAAGCCGGGGTGCCGGTCCCGCAGGTCGCGGTACACCTTCATGTACCGCCCGGCTTGACGCATCATCCACACCGGCGGACGCTCCACCTGCTCACCTCGGGCGGCGCGCAGCAGCAGTGGGGCGTTGGCGGTCATGGGCGACGAAAACACGAAGCGCGAACCTACCCGAGGGGCAGTCCCGGGGCTGCGGTTTCGTCACACAGCGGCTCCTGACTGCGCTTGTCGTCGCGCTGGAACACCAGCACCGAGAGGGGCGGCAGGCAGAGGTCGAGCGAGTGCTCGTACCCGTGGATGCCCCATTCGTCGGTGAATTTGCCCCCCAGGTTGCCCAGGTTGCTGCCGCCGTAGCGCTCCGCATCGGTGTTGAACACCTCGG
>JBIKKZ010000256.1:0-2577 GCA_044360095.1 Vulcanococcus sp.
GACAAGGCCCTGGGCCGCCTCTCGGGAGGGCTCTATGTGGTGACGGCGCGCCAGCAGGAGCGGGCCTCCGCCATGGTGGCCAGCTGGGTGAGCCAGGCCAGTTTTGAGCCGCCGGGGATCACGGTGGCCGTGGCCAAGGACCGCGCCATCGAGGCCCTGCTGCAGGTGGGGGATCGCTTCGTGCTCAACATCCTGCGGGAGGACAACCACCAGCCCCTGCTGCGCCACTTCCTCAAGCGCTTCCCCCCGGGCGCCGATCGCTTCGCCGGCGTGTCCGTGATCGATGGCGTCGCCGCCGGTGGCCCCGTGCTCGGCGATGCCCTGGCCTTCCTGGGCTGCCGCGTGCAGCAGCGCATGGAGGGGCCCGACCACTGGATCATCTACGCCGAGGTGGAACAGGGCAACGTCTCCGACACGGAGGCGAGCACCGCCGTGCACCACCGCAAAGTGGGGAACCACTACTAATGCCCCCCGGCCAGCAACCCGACGGCGCCGACCGCAGCGTCATCCAGATTCCGCTGGAGCCAGGTCTGATCTGCCTGCGGGGCCTCAGCCCGCGGCGCCTGCGCTTCGAGGTGGAATACGGCCTGGAGCGCGGCACCAGCGCCAACAGCTTCCTGTTTGAGGGCGGCGCCGGCGCCGCCGGCAAGCCGATCCCGCCGGTGCTGGTGCACCCGCCGGGCGACTCCTTCGCCACGCCGTTCCTGGAGCAACTGGCGGCCCTGGTGCCCGTCGATGCCGCACTGAAGGTGATCGTGGGGCACGTGAACCCCAACCGGGTGGCGCTGTTGCGGCGCCTGGCCGTCCACTGGCCGGCGCTGATGCTGGTGGCCTCCAACGCCGGGGCGCGCCTGCTGCAGGACCTCTGGAGCCAGCAACGGCCCGCTGGCCCCGACGCCAACGCCGCACCGCCGGAGCTGCCGGACTTGCCGCCGATCGATGTGGTGAAGCAGGAGGGCTGCCGGCCCCTGGCCCATGGCTTCCGGCTCTGCCTCTACCCCACCCCCACCCCCCGCTGGCCGGGGGCGTTGATGGCCTTTGAGGAGAGCACCGGCCTGCTGATGAGCGGCAAGTTCTTCGCCGCCCACCTCTGCAGCGGCACCTGGGCGGAGGCCACCCGCAGCAGCACCGAGGAGGACCGCCGCTACTTCTACGACTGCCTGATGGCGCCGATGGCGCGGCAGGTGGAAGTGGTGCTCAACCGCGTGGACGAGCTGCCGATCCGCACCATCGCCCCCGGCCATGGCCCCGCCATCAGCGAAAGCTGGCGCAGCCTGCTCAGCGACTACCGCCGCTGGGGGGCAGCGCAGGAGCGGGCCAAGCTGTCGGTGGCGCTGCTGTTCGCCAGCGCCTACGGCAACACAGCCGCCATCGCCGATGCCCTGGCCCAGGGGGTGGCCCGCACCGGCGTGCGCGTGGAGAGCATCAACTGCGAGTTCACCCCACCCGAGACCCTGCTGGAGGCGATCCGCGGTTGTGATGCGGTGCTGATCGGCTCCCCCACCTTGGGGGGCCATGCCCCCACGCCGATCGTGTCGGCCCTGGGCAGCCTGCTGGCGGAGGGCGACCGGGCCAAACCGGTGGGGGTGTTCGGCAGTTTCGGCTGGAGCGGTGAAGCCCTCGACCTGCTGGAAACCAAGCTGCGGGATGGTGGCTTCCGCTTCGCCTTCGAGCCGATCAAGGTGAAGTTCAGCCCCGATGCCGCCACCCTCAAAACCTGCGAGGAAACGGGCACCGCCCTCGGCCGCAGCCTGCAAATCGACCAGCGGCGCCAGCAGCGGCGCAGCGGCGGCGGCGGGCTCACCGAAAGCCGCAGCAACCCCGCGGTGCAGGCCCTGGGCCGCGTGGTGGGCTCCCTCTGCGTGCTCACCACCACCAAGGGCAGCGGCGACGGCCAGCTCAACGGCGCCATGGTGGCCAGCTGGGTGAGCCAGGCCAGCTTCAGCCCCCCCGGCCTCACGGTGGCGGTGGCCAAGGACCGCGCCGTGGAGGCGCTGCTGCACGTGGGGGACCGCTTCGCCCTCAACGTGCTGGCGGCCGGGCGCGAAACGGCGCCGATGAAACAGTTTCTGCAGCCATTCGCCCCGGGGGCGGACCGTTTCGCCGGCCTGGAGCTGGAGCGGAGCCCCGCCGGCCAACCGGTGCTGCCCGACGGCGTGGCCTGGCTGGATTGCCAGGTGAAGCAACGCATGGAATGCGGCGACCACTGGCTGATCTATGCCCAGGCGGATGCCGGCGCCCTGCTGGACGCCGCGGCCACCACCGCCGTGCACCAACGCCGCAGCGGCGCCAACTACTGAATCAACGGGCCCATGGGCAAATGCTGACAGGCTGAGTGCCTCCGAAAAGGCGCCACAAGCCAGGCGCCACAGGCAGTCTCGAGACGACCTTTTGGTGATGTAACGGCAGCTTTGACCAGCAGCGGAAGAAAAACCGAATCTGCCGGCATGGAGCCTCTGGGCGGCTCAAATACCCAAATCCGCCACACCGCATCCATGGGCACCGCCACAGGTCGCAGCACCGCCAGCAGCAGCCTTCATCAACGCTGGGTGGTGCGGTACCGGGGCTTCGTGCTCA
>JBIKKZ010000053.1:0-8300 GCA_044360095.1 Vulcanococcus sp.
GGCCGCTGGTCCCGCGGCCGTGCGGCGCAGTGCAGCAGCGCCCCCACGATGTCGTCCACGTGGATGCGGCAGAACACTTGGCCGGGTTTGTGGACCAGCCGCGCGGTGCCCTGGCGCAGCTGGTTGAACGGGCAGCGTCCCGGCCCGTAGATGGCGGGCAGCCGAAAGCTCTGCACCGGCAGCCCACTGCTTAGCCAGCGTTGTTCGCTCTCCAGCCGCAGGCGGCTGCGGGCCAGCCCCGGCGTGGTGGGGCTGGTTTCATCCACCCAGCCACCACCGGTGTCGCCGTACACCCCGGTGGTGGAGAGGTAGCCCAGCCAGTTCAGCGGCTGTTGCCGCAGCGGCTCCAGCCAGTGCTCGATCACCGCATCGCCGTCTGCGGCCGGAGGGGTGGTCACCAGCACGTGGGTGAGGTCGCTCGGGGGGGCGGTCGGCGGCCCTTGGCTGCTGTCGTAGGGGAGCCAGTGCAGGGGGGGCTCGCTGGCGCTGGCGGTTGGTTCAGGGCTGTCGCTGCGCCGGGTGAGCCATACCTGGGCGCCGAGGGCGGCGGCGGCCCGGCCGAAGCGCAAACCGCTGTAGCCACCGCCAATCACCAACACCCGCGAGCGGGGGTTGACAGCCGCTGCAGTCATGAGTACACCTGTATCACTGCTGCACCGGTTCCGTGACGGCCTCCTGTTTCTCTACTCCCTTCGCCTCGACCCTTCCCGCTGCACTCCCGGCCCCCATGCCCCGGCTGCGGCTCGGCCAGCTGGTGGTGCCGGCGGTGGTTGCCGCTGCCCTTTCGGCCCTGCTGCTGGTGCCGGAGCAGCCCCAGGCCCAAGCTGACATCTGCCAGCGCCACAACGGCGCCGCCGCCTGCCGGGTTTGGTAGGGCTGTCGCTTGGCCTCAGGCCGCCTGGGGGTGCAGCATCCCGCCGTGGAGAGGGATGGGCGACCGGGGCGGTGTGTTGCGCGGCGTGTCCCGCTGGGCGTCCTGCTCGGGTTGCAGCTGTGGATTGGCCCACTGGAGCAGGCGCATGGCCAACCGCAGGTCGCCATCCACCCAGGCCCGGATCGCCATGGCCCGGCGTGGGTCGTAGAAGCGCTGGCGCCGATACCACTCAAAGGCGTCGGCATCGCTTTTGTGGCCGTTGCAGGCCAGGCAGGCCGGCACGCAGTTTTCGGTGATGCTCAGCCCTCCACGGCTTTGGGGCAGCACATGGTCGATGGATTCGGATGGTTTGCCGCAGTAAATGCAGGTTTTGTGGGTATAGCTATGCAGTGATTGTCGCCAGCGACGGACACGAAGTTTGGGGCACAGATCTTCAAGGAAAACTGCATCCCTGGCGTGCATCCGATCGGGTCGGTTGACGCGAGTCTGCCCGCAGTGGCTTGGATGTCAATGTGTCGAAGACTGCAGTTTGGCGGATGTTTCGAAAAACTTGCGCCCGCGGCGTGGGCAGCTAATTTGATAGCTGTTGCGCGAAGCAGCCCGCCGGTGCAGCAGCGCTGTGTGATGCGCCTGGGTGACACCGGCACGATTCAGCTGCTGCTGCCCTTCGACGCGGTGACCCAGGCGCAGCTGCGGGCCCTGCGGCCGCGGGGCCGCTGGAGTTCGCGCCAGGCCTGCTGGGAGTTTCCCCTGGAGGCGGCGGCGGTGCTGCAGCGCCAGTTCGGCCAGCGCTTCGCCCTGGAGCCGCCCTTGCCCCAGTGGTTCGCCTGGTTGCAGCAGCCGCTGCCCTCCCTGCCCCCCCACAGGGAGCTGGTGGCTGCGGCGGATCTTGGTCAGCCCCTTGCCGATGGGCGGCAGCTGTTTGCCCATCAGCGCGCCGCTGTGCGCTGGTTGCTGGCCCGCCGCGGTGCCCTGCTGGCCGATGCCATGGGATTGGGCAAAACGCTCACCGCCCTGGTGGCGGCCCGGGCCCTGGTGCGTGCCGCCGGCTGCCGCATCGTGGTGATCGCCCCCAGCGGCCTGCATGCCCACTGGTGCCAGGAGGCCGCCGCCCTGCAGTTGCGGTTGGAGTTGCTGAGCTGGGCCCAGCTCCCCGCCGAGCTGCCCGAGGCGGGCACGGTGCTGATCGCCGATGAGGCCCACTACGCCCAGAACCTGAGCAGCCAGCGCACCCGTGCCTTTCTGCGGCTGAGCCGCCACCCGCGCCTGCGTGCCGCCTGGTTGCTCACCGGCACGCCGATGAAGAACGGCCGCCCGGCCCAGTTGTATCCCCTGCTGGCCGCCATCGGCCACCCGCTTGCGGTCGACCAACGGGCCTTTGAGGAGCGCTACTGCCTCGGACACTGGAGTGAGCGCGGTGGCCAGCGCCAGTGGCTGGCCCAGGGGGCCACCCACCTCGAGGAGCTGCGCCGCCTGACGCGGCCGCTGGTGCTGCACCGCCGCAAGCAGGATTGCCTCGACCTGCCCCCCAAGCGGCGGCAGCTGCACCCCATCGACCTCGATGCCCAGCGGGCCCAGGGGTTTGAGCACCGCCTCAGCCTTGCGGTGGAGGACTACCGGTGCCGTGCTGCCGCCGGCTTGGTGCGCCGCGATGCGGAGGCCCTGGCGGTGTTCACCGCCCTGCGCCAGATCGCCGCCGACCACAAGCTGCCGGCCGCGCTGGCGCTGCTGCAGCAGCTCTTGGCCCAGGGTGAAAGCGTGGTGCTGTTCACCGCCTTCGTGGCACCGGCGCAGCTGCTGCAGGCCCAGCTGGGGGGCGTGCTGCTCACGGGCCGCCAGCCCGTGGCCGACCGCCAGCGGTTGGTGGATCGCTTCCAGTCGGGGCGCGAGCGGCTGTTGATCAGCACCTTCGGCACCGGGGGCCTGGGCTTCACCCTGCACCGTGCCCGCCATGTGGTGCTGCTGGAGCGCCCCTGGACCCCCGGTGACGCCGAGCAGGCGGAGGACCGCTGCCACCGCATCGGCATGGGGGCCAGCCTGCAGAGCCATTGGCTGCAGCTGGGGTTGGCGGACCAGCTGGTGGATGGGCTGATCGCTAGCAAGGCTGAGCGCATTGAGCTGCTGCTGCAGCGCCGCCCTATGGCGTTGCAGCGGCAGGCGCTGCCGGCGATGGTTCGGCAGTTGCTGGCGGAGTGGTGAGTGGCCGCCGCTGGGCCAGCCGCTGGCAGCTGGTCTGCCGCAGTTGAATCTCCTCCACCAGCACCGCATCGGGCCGCGGGCCGCGCCGCCGTTTCAACAGGTCTGCCGCCGCGACGCTGTCGCGGCAGGCGGCGGCGTTGTTGCCCGCGAGGCTGTGCAGCAGGGCGCGGTCGTTGCGGGGTTGGGGCTCATTCGGCAGGGCCGCCACCACGGCATTGCAGCGCTGCAGCGCGGCGTCGAGGTCAGCGATCTTCACCTTGCGTAGGCAGTCGCCGGGTGCGGCGATGCGCTGGCCGGGCTCCGGCGGAGCGCTAAGGCACCCCCCCAGCAGCAACGCCAGACCCAGGGCCCAGGCGTGTTTAGTAGGCGTAGCGATCACGCGGACCAGCGGCCGGAGCGGGGCTGCTGGCCGAGGCGGCTGTGGTGGTGGCGGGGCCAGAGCCCTCAGCAGCTTGCTTCTGACGATTGACCGAGTTGGTGTAGAGATCACCGAGGTATTTGCCGCAGTCGGGGAAGCTGCCGGGGTTGTTGACCACGGCTTCGGTGATCATCACCGCGGCGTGCTCCGGTGAGGTTTTGAACAGCGAGGCGCTCTGCCGTTTGATCAGGGCGTAGGCCGCGGTCCAGCTCACCTCATGGCTGTTGCCGGAGCTGCGCATGCTGCAGTACACCCGGGCCCCTTTGGCGGCTGGGGAGCTGAGGTCGACACCCTGGGCAAGGGCGGGCCCGCTGCACCAGCTGGCGCCGGCCAACAGGGCCAGGGCCAGGAGGCGGGCGGGTTGGAGGCGAGCCATTGGATCCAGGTGGGGCGTGGCGCCCAAGGTAACGATGGTGGCCCCGCTCATCCAGGGGGTGTGGCGGGTTCCACCAGCAGCCGCACCGTGATCGGCAGCACCAGCAGCACCGTGATCAGCCGCACGGCGTGCAGGGCGGCCACCGAAGCCCCCACTCCGAATTCGGCGCCCACCAGGCTCATGCCGCTGATGCCCCCCGGGGCGGCCCCCAGCAGCGCCACCAGCGGATCCATGCCCAGCAGGCGGCTGCACAGCAGCCCCACCACCAGGCCCGCCGCCACCAGGCTGACGGTGATCACCAGCGCCGGTTTCCACAGGTGCCGCAGTTCGGAGAGGGCGGCGTTGGTGAGGCTGGTGCCGATCACCGTGCCGATGCCGATCTCCAGCGCGGTGCGGGTGCCCAGGGGCCATTGGGCCAGCTCCAGCCGTCCGCTGAGGCTCACCAGCCCTGCCCCCAGTAGGGCTCCAGCCAGGGGGGCCGCCGGGATGCCGCTGCGCAGGGCCAACAATCCGCCCACCAGGCCAGCCGCCAGGTAGGCCAGCAGGTGCAGGGGGGTGCCCATGGGCGGAGCCGCGATCACCGCCCGAGTCTGCTGGCTGGCTATGGATTTCTGTGGTGTGATCGGGGCCAGTTGTTTCCAGGCCCCATGACCGGCGAATCGGTGTCCTTCCGGATCACGCGCACCACGGAGGATCTGGCCCAGACGGTGGCTGCCCTGTCGCAGCGGTTGCTCAAGCTGGAGCAACGCCTGGGGGCGATGCAGCTGCAGCTCGACCACAGCGGCACGCAGCCGGAGGCGGATCCCGAGGATCTGCTGCGCTTGGACAAGGTGTCCGCCCTGTTGGCGGATTGCCGCAGCCTGCTGGAGCTGCCCCTGGAGGACAGCCCGCAGCTGGCCGTTGAGCCCCAATGGCAGCACGAGCCCTTGCACGACGGGCCGGTGCACGGCGATCAGGCCGCCTGATGGCTTGCCAAGGGTGACACAATGGGAAGAAAGCGAACCATGGCCTTCTCCACCAGCCATCGCCCCGCTGCCACCCCGGCTTGCCAAACCGCCGGCCCTGGCCTCTCCCCCAACCGCGCCTACGCCGAGGGCGGCCACCAACTGGAGAAGCTGGAATTTGCCCTGGCGGTGGCCATCACCCGCGGTGATTCCCAGCGCATCGACCAGCTGCGGAGCCAAATCGCAGAGCTGGGCGGCAACCGCGAAGAGCCTGGCACCTGATCCGGGCATCGACTGGCCACCCCCAGCCCCTCTGTGGTGATTCGGTGATGGCTTTTCGCGGCGACAGCCATCACCGGCAGTGAGGGGTACGATCGGGCGACGCTCAACTGTCGGCATGCAAGCGACTCGCCAGGCGCCTGCCCCCGCGGATCGTCGCGACGAACTGCTGAAAGAAGCGGCCGGCCATGAAGCCGTGGCCCAGGCCGCCGCCGCCGCGGGAAACCTGGATGTCGCCGGACGCGCCATCCTGCAGGCCCTCGATTGCGAACGCCGCGCCGGCAGTGTGGGTCCGCAGGTGTTGCAATTGATCAAGCCCAGGGCTTAGGTCTCAACGGACGTTATTTGGTTTTTTGGTAAAAATCGAGATAAAATCAAGCCCTCATTAATTAGAATTTCGCGATCACGAACGGCGCCAAATCGAAGCGGGTGACCGGGCTCGAACCGGCGACGTTCAGCTTGGGAAGCTGACATTCTACCACTGAATTACACCCGCAAAATGCAAGGAATTGGATGGGCAATTCCTTGCTGCACTGCAGATTAGCCGGCCAGGGCGGCGGCGCAGGCGGCCACGCCGGCTCCGGGGGTGCCCTTGTGCAGCCCCAGCTCCTGCAGGGTGGCCTCGATGGCGGCTACGGCGGTGAGCACGTCGCGATCGCACACGAAGCCCAGGTGCCCGATGCGGAACACCTTGCCCTTGAGGTGGTCCTGGCCACCGGCCAGCAGGATGTCAAAGCGCTCTTTCACCGTTTTGCGCAGGCTCTCGGCGTCGATCCCCTCCGGAGCCACGGCCGTAATGGCGGGGCTGCCATGGCCGGCGGCGGCGTAGAGGGGCAGGCCGATGGCCTGCATCCCCGCCTGGGCGGCGGCTCGGTGGCGGGCATGGCGGGCAACGATCGCCTCCAGGCCCTCCGCCTGCATCATCCCCAGGGCCGCCTCCAGGGCGAAATAGAGGTTGATGGCCGGGGTGAAGGGGTTGCTGTCGGCCTGGGCGGATTTGCGGTACTTGCCCAGGTCCAAATAAAACTTGGGCAGGTCGGAGCGCTCGTAGGCGGCCCAGGCCCGCTCGCTCACGGCCACGAACGCCAGGCCCGGCGGCATCATGTAGCCCTTCTGCGACCCGGAGCCAATCACATCGATGCCCCAGGCATCCATCGGCACGCTGCAGGCCCCCAGGCTGGTGACGCAGTCGGCGATGGTGAGGGCGGTGCCATGGGCCTTCACGTGGCGGGCGATGGTTTCCAGATCGTTGATCACCCCGGTGGAGGTTTCCGAGTGGGTGAGGATCACGGCCTTGATGGCCTTGGTGCTGTCGGCCTCCAGGGCGCTGCGGAAGGCCTCGGGATCCAGGGGCTGGCCCCATTCGGCCTTCACCACCTGCACATCCAGGCCGTAGGCCTTGGCCACCTTCACCCAGCGCTCGCCGAACTTGCCGTTGTCGCCGCAGAGCACCCTGTCGCCGCGGCTCAGCACGTTGATGATTCCGGCCTCCATGGCGGCGGTGCCGCTGCCGGTGATCACCAGCACGTCATTGTTGGTTTGATGCAGCCACTGCAGCTGCTCGGTGGTGCGCTTGACGATCTTCTGGAAGTCGGCGCTGCGGTGCCCGATGGGGTGCCGACCCATCGCCTGCAGGACGGTTTCCGGCACCGGAGTGGGGCCCGGGATCATCAGGGTGAGCTTGTCCTGCATGGAAGAGGCTGGTGGTGCGCTGTGGGGCCGGTGAACGGCCAATCCACCACCATAAAAAATGACCTTCACCACCTCCGCCGCTGATGGCTGATCGGGGCTTCACCCTGCCGGTGTGGCTCGCGGCGGCGGCCGTGGCGGCCCTGGGCCAGCTGCGGCACCAACCGTTTGATCCGCGGCCGTTGCTGCAGCTGCGGCCCGACAATCCCTCCGCCGCGGCTCAGCCGGTGCTCGTGGAGGCGGCGGCGCTGCTGGGCCCCGACCGGGCCCTGGGCATGGCCCGCTGCGATCCCGGGGATGGCCTCGACCTCACCCGCGGCCTGCCGGTGTGGGTGGAGGCCTCCTGGATGGCGCGGGGCCCGGGGGACCCCTGGCTGCAGCTGCAGGCCGGGGACGGGGTGGGGGTCCAGGCCGGCAGCGCCGACGCCTGCCTCTCCAGCTACGCCCGCCAACTGCTGGAGTGCAACCTCGCGCCGCTGGTGCCGCTGGAGCGGGCCCTGCTGCTGCGCATCACCCTGCCCGGAGGCCGCCAATTGGCCCAGCGCACCAGCAACGCCGCCTTCGGTGTGGTGGAGGGGCTGGCCCTGATCGGCACCCAGGCGGAGGCGCAGCGCAGTGCCGATCCGGATCAGCTGGCTCGGGCACTCGGGCAGCTGCGCCAGCGCGCCCAGGACCCCGCGATGGGGGGCGACCTGGTGCTGGTGATCGGCGAGAACGGGCTCGACCTGGCGCCGCGGCTGGGGCTGCCGCCGGCCCTGCTGCTCAAGGCTGGCAATTGGATCGGGCCGTTGCTGGTGGCGGCGGCCGAGCAGGGGCTGCGCCGGCTGCTGCTGTTCGGCTACCAGGGCAAGTTGATCAAGTTGGCGGGCGGCATCTTCCACACCCACCACCACCTGGCCGATGGCCGCCTGGAGGTGCTCACCAGCCAGGGGGTGCTGCAGGGCTTGCCCGCCGCGCAGCTCCAGGCCCTGGCCACCGCCGCCAGCGTGGATGGGGCGCTGCGGGATTTGGCGGCATGGGATCGGCAGGCCGCCGCCGCCCTGCGCCAACGGGTCGCCGCCGCGGTGGAGCAGCGCAGCCGGGCCTACCTGGCCCGCCATGGCCAACACGCTCTCGAGGTGGGGGCGGTGCTGTTTGACCGCAACCGTGAGATCTGCGGCTCCGGACCGGTGGGGCAGCAGTTGCTGCAGGCGTTCCGGGACCGAGACCTAGGGTGAACCCACTGACCGGGATGCATGTGAGTACCCCTGCAATCGGCGAAACCAATCGCCATCCGGCGATCGTGATCCTGGATTTCGGCTCGCAGTATTCCGAGTTGATCGCCCGGCGGGTGCGGGAGACCGAGGTGTATTCGCTGGTGATGGCCTGCAGCACCACGGCGGAGGAGCTCAAGACCATCAACCCCAAGGGGATCATCCTCAGCGGTGGCCCCAGCTCGGTGTATGCGGAGCATGCGCCGCTGTGCGATCCCGAGCTCTGGAACCTGGGGATCCCGGTGCTGGGGGTTTGCTACGGCATGCA
>JBIKKZ010000257.1:0-2564 GCA_044360095.1 Vulcanococcus sp.
CAGGTGAACACATCCACGGCGGCGTAGCCGGATTCCGGCCAGGTGTGAATGGAGATATGGGATTCGGCCAATAGAGCCAGCCCCGTCACACCCTGGGGGTCAAACCGGTGGGTGATCAGATTCAGGAGTGTGGCGCCAGCACGCTTGGCTGCGCTGGTGATGGCGTTCCTGAGGAAAGCTTCGTCGTCGAGCTTGGCGGGATCGCAGTTGTAAAGCTCGAGGATGCAGTGTTTGCCCACCATCTCGGTGGCACTGGGTGTTTGGGGGCTACTGGAGAAAGTGCTCTCAGCTCCGGTCCATCCCGGGTTGGGGTGGAGGCAGGCCGCTTGGGTCATCAGAACCAGGCAAACAGCCCAACACCTTACTGGCCCGGGCGCAGGGTGCCGGCCTCCACGGTCACCAGTTGTGAACGTTGGTGCCAGCCGCCGCTGAAGGCCCCCAGGTGGGTGGCGCTCACCAGGCACTGGTGCCCCTCCCCCACGGCCTCGAGCAACAGCTGCTGGCGGTGGGGGTCGAGCTCCGCCAGCACGTCGTCGAGCAGCAGCAGCGGCGGCTCCCCCCACAGCTGCTGCACCAGCTCCAACTCCGCCAGCTTGAGGGCCAACACCAGGGTGCGCTGCTGACCGGCGGATCCGTAGCGGCGGGCCGGCTGGTCACCCAGCTCCAGGCCCACCTCATCGCGGTGGGGGCCAATGCTGCACTGTCCCAGCCGCAGCTCCTCGGGCCGCTGGGCCCGCAGCTGCTCCAGCAGGCTGTCGCGCCAGGGGCCCTCCTGGTCGGGCTCCGGGCCCTCCACCTCCAGGCTGGCGCCGGGCTGGTACCGCAGCCACAAGCGCTCACGGCCAGCGCTGAGACGTTCCTGCCACTGGGCCGCCAGGGGCTGCAGCCGCCGCAGGGCCCGCAACCGCCGGCGGTGCAGGCGGGTGCCCACCAGCGCCATCTGCTGATCGAAGGCCTCCAGCAGATCCTGCAGCTGGCCCTGGCCCAACCCCCGGCGCAGCAGTTGGGAGCGCTGGCGCAGCAGGCGGGAGTAACGGCTGAGCAGCTCCGCATACACCGGCTCCAGCTGCAGCACCACCCGATCCAGCCACTGGCGCCGCAGGGCCGGCTCCCCCCGCACCAACTCCAGATCAAGGGCGCTGAAACCCACGCAGCGCAGCGGGCCGATCAACTCATGCTGGCGCTCCAGCACGCGGCCATTGCGGCGGGCCTGGCGCCCCCCCTGGCGGCGCAGCTCCAGCTCCAGGCGGTCGCCATCGCTGCAGCCGGCGGCGATGCAGGCCGCCGGCTGGCCCTGGCGGATCAAATCACGGTCGCTGCTGCAGCGGTGGGAGCGCAGGCTGCCCAGCAGCTCCACCGCCTCCAGCAGGTTGGATTTGCCTTCGCCGTTGCCGCCGATCACCAGCAGCCGCGGCGCCTCCAACTGCAGCTCAAGCGCGCCGTAATTGCGGAACTGGCGCAGCTCCAGGCGATGCAGACGAATGGGTCTGGGGCCGTCTGAGGGCTAAGGTAAGGCCCGTGGGGCAGCTGATCCCGCGTGGGCATGTAGCTCAGTTGGATAGAGCATCAGATTCCGGTTCTGAGTGTCGGGGGTTCGAGTCCCTCCATGCTCGTGGTCCGATCAGCCGCTCTCCCTCAGCCCCGGAGCCCCGTTTCGTCTGAACGGGGCTTTTTCATGGCTGAAGCCGCAGCCCCATGGCCCGAATGCCGCCGGGGTCCACCACAAACCCGTGCTGCTGCAGGGCCGCCAGGGCCCCCTGGGGGGCCGCCACGGAGACGCTGCAGCCCGGCAGTTCGCGCCGCAGCCGGCCCAGGGCGGTGTGCACCAGCACCTGCAGCAGCGGCTCCACCTGGGGTGCGGCCGGATGCACCGTCAGATCCCAGAGGTTGGCGTTGAGGGCCTGGTCGCTGGTGGCCCGCACGAAACCCACCAAGTAGCCATCGGGGCCGCGCAGGCTGAGCTGCCAGGCGCTGGTTTCTAGCGCCCGCTGCAGCCGCTGGGGCGGCCGGGGGGGATCACCGCAGGCCACCAACAGGGCGTTGAGCTCTTCGGCGCTGGGCGGGAACGCGCTGTCGAGGCTGTAGCCCGGCGGCAGCTGGGGCGGCTGGGACTGGCCGCGGAAGGGGATCAGCAGGGAATCGAGCACACCGGTCTCCCTCAGCCGGTGTTGCGCATGCCGGCGGCAATGCCATTGATGGTGAGCAGGGCGCCGCGCAGCAGTTCGCTGCGGCTGTAGGTGCGGCCATCCTCCCGATCGGGGGCTTCGCTCATGGGGGGCTGGCGGTTCTGATCGCGCAGGCGCTTGAGCAGCGCCACCTGCAGGAACCCCAGCGGAATGATCGTGCGGTTGCGAAGCTCCACCGAGAGCTGCAGGCCGGGGTCACCATCCAGCAGGCGGCTGTGGCCGGTGATCGCCAGCACCAGATCCCGGGTGAGCACAAACTCACCGGCGATGCCCTCAAAGATCGCTTCAAAGGCCTGGCGCGATTCCGGCCGCCCCAACGAGCGCACGTAGTGGTGGGCCAGGTCGAGGTCTACCTTGGAGAGGGTCATCTCCACCTTG
>JBIKKZ010000054.1:0-8169 GCA_044360095.1 Vulcanococcus sp.
ACGGAGCTCTGGGTCCACCCCGGGGTGCCGATCCAGCCCTGCAGCTTGCCCATGGCCACAATCGAGCCGCTGAAGGTGATCGCCCCCACAAACACGGAGATCACGATCGAGATGCGCTCCACCAAGGTGGTGTCGCTGGGGTCAAACAACGCCACCGCCAGGGCCACCAGCAGCGAGGCCATGCCGCCGCAGCCGTTGAACAGGGCCACGGTTTCGGGCATGGCCGTCATCGGCACCCGCTGGGCGGTGAGCAGGCCCAGCAGGCCACCACCGGCGGTGCCCACGGCGATCCACAGCCAGGCGGTGGGGCTGGGTTGCACCTGAATCAGCAGACCCGCCACCGCCAACCCCATGGCCAGGGCCGCCAGGCCATTGGCGGAACGGGCCGAGCGCACCTTGGAGAGGCCCTTCAAGCCAAGGGCCAACAGCAGCACCGCCAGCAGGTCGATGCCATAACCGAACACGTCGAGGGCGCTCATGAACCGGCTCCGGATTTTTTACGGCTGAACATGGCGAGCATCCGGTCGGTGACCAGGAAGCCGCCAATCACGTTGAACAGGGCAAAGCCCAGCGACAGCGACCCCAACACCAGCAGGGGCGTGCTGCCGTCGGCCTGGGCGATCAAGGTGATCGATGCCAGCACGGTGATGCCGCTGATGGCGTTGGCACCGCTCATCAAGGGGGTGTGCAGGGTGGGGGGCACCTTGCCGATCAACTCCAGCCCCAACAGGCTGCCCAGCAGCAGCACCCACAGGGCCTGATCCAGGCTGCTCATGCCGCACCTCCCACGGCCACCGGGGCCGGGCTGGCGTGGTGGCTGAACAGGCAACCGGCCACGATTGGATCCTCCAAATCCAGTTTCAGGGAAGGGGTTGATTCCTCGCCGGCCGCCGGGGTGATCAGGTGCTCCAGCAGGGCCGCCAGATTGCGGGCGTAGAGCGCACTGGCGTGGTTGGCCACCGTGCAGGGCAGTGCGTCGCCACCGATCAACTGCACCCCATGGCGCCACACCGTGGTGCCGGCCTCGGTGCCCTCGCAGTTGCCCCCCTGGGCCACCGCCAGGTCCACCACAACGCTGCCGGGGCGCATGTGCTGGAGCATGGCGTCGTCGATCAAGCGGGGGGCTGGGCGGCCAGGCACCTGGGCGGTGCAGATCACCATGTCCGCCAGGGCCAGCTGTTCGGTGAGCTGGCGCCGCTGCTCCGCCAGGAAGGCCTCGCTGGCCTGCTGGGCATAGCCGCCGGTTTCACCGGGCTTCTGCTCCAGTTCCGGCGGCTCGATGAAGCGCCCGCCCAGGGATTCGACCTGCTCCTTGGCGGCAGCACGCACATCGCTCACGTAGACCACCGCCCCCAGGCGCCGGGCCGTGGCCAGGGCCTGCAGGCCGGCCACACCGGCCCCGAGCACCAGGGCCCGAGCGGGCTGAATGGTGCCGGCGGCGGTCATCAGCATCGGCACGTAGCGGTCGAGGGCCGCCGCCGCCAGCAGCACCGCCTTGTAGCCGGCGATGTTGGCCTGGGAGGAGAGCACATCCATGGCCTGGGCGCGGCTGATGCGCGGCAGCAGCTCCAGGGCCAGGGCGGTGAGCTGGCGGCTCTGCAACTGTTGCTTGAGCGCGTCGTTGCCATGGGGCTCCAGCAGCCCCAGCAGCACGGCACCGGCCGGCAGGCTGTCGAGCTCCGGGCGGCCGCGCACCAGGGCCGCGGCCTGCACCGCCAGCACCACATCGGCGCGGCTCCAAGGGTCGGATCCGGCCCCCTTCGCCTCCACCAATGCCGCTCCGGCATCGCGGTAGGCGTCATCGTCGTAGCCGCTGGCCTGGCCGGCCCCGCACTCAACGCTCAGGCTGCAGCCCTTGGCGGTGAGGCGCCGCACCGTTTCTGGGGTGGCCGCCACCCGCGTTTCGCCCGGGCAACACTCCCGCGGAACCAACACTCGAACCAACGCGTCCCACCCTTCACCAGATCCGTTCAGTGTTTTGCCCCTGCCCGGGCGCGGCAACGGTTCAGGGCGCGATGTGGGCACATCCGCACATGGGCCCGCAACGGCGGACGGCCCTCAGGCGCGGCCCGCCAGCCGGGCAATCAACAGCACCGTGAGGCCCACCGACAGGCCCACCATCGCCATGCGCCCGTTCCAGATCTCCGCCTGGGGCGTGAAGCCCCGCTTCCACTGGTTGAGCTCCTCAGGCCCCACGGGCACGGGCTCCAGCCTATCGGTGGCCTGGGAGTCGTCCGGAACGGATGGGCTGGTGGTGGCCATGGCTGGCGCCACAGAATCGCCCCAACTTAGTCAGCTCAGAAGGGCGCCGGCGCGCCATAGAGAACCGGCGCCTGCTCAAGCGGCAGCCGCGGCGCCACCGCCAGCCGGATCTCGCTGACACCCCCCGCCAACAGCCGTTGTTCCGCCGCCACCCCCACCATGGCAGCGTTGTCGGTGCAGTAGGCCAGCGGCGCCAGCCGCCACTGCAGGCCCAGCTCGGCGCAGCGCTGCTCGAGCCGTTGCCGCAGCCGCTGGTTGGCGGCCACACCGCCCACCATCACCAGGGTCTCGAGGCCCTGGTCGCGGGCACAGCGGGTGGTGCGCTCCACCAACACATCCGCCACCACCTGCTCGAAGCTGGCGGCCACATCCGCCAGGGGGAAGGGCGCTCCGCCGGCCTGATGCTCCGCCTTCAGTTGGGTCACCAGGCGCAGCACGGCGGTTTTAAGGCCACTGAAGCTGAAGTCGTAGGGGTGAAAGCCCCCCTCCGGCAGCGACACCCGCCCCTTGGGCAGGGCAAACCGGCGCGGATCGCCCGCCGCCGCCGCCGCCTGGATCGCAGGCCCACCGGGGTAACCCAGCTCCAGCAGCCGCGCCACCTTGTCGAAGGCCTCTCCGGCGGCGTCGTCGCGGCTGCGGGCCAGGCGGGTGTAGTGGCCCGGGCCATCCACGCGGATCATCTCGGTGTGGCCGCCGCTCACCAGCAGCACCAGGTAGGGCCCCGGGGGCAACGGATCCCCCAACTGCACCGAGCACAGGTGCCCCTCCAGGTGGTGCACCCCCAGAAACGGCTTGCCGTGCAGCCGCGCCAGGGTCCGCCCTGTGACCGAACCCACCAGCAGCGCCCCCACCAGCCCGGGGGCGGCGGTGGCGGCGATGGCATCGAGCTGGCCATAGCCCACAGCTGCCTCCGCCATCACCTGCTCGATCAGCCCCGGCAGGGCCTCCACGTGGCGCCGCGAGGCGATTTCCGGCACCACCCCACCCCAGCGGGCATGCTCTTCAATCTGGGAGGCCACGGCACTGGCCAACACCCGCTGATCCCGCACCACCGCTGCCGCGGACTCGTCACAACTTGTTTCGAGGGCCAGCAGCGTGGGCATCGGTGCAAAAAGGCTCCCCTACTGTCCGCAAGTGACATCCTGCCGTGCAGCAGCTGGACCCGATGCGCCGCCTCTTTGCTGTTCTTCTTTCCGCCCTGCTGATCTTCGGCTTTGCCCCCGTGGCCAAGGCTGATGTGGCCGGCCTGACCCCCTGCTCCGAGAGCGCCCGCTTCCAGCAGCGCGCCGCCGCAGCCAGCACCGACCAGGCCAAGGCCCGCTTCGCCATGTACAGCCAGGCCTCCTGTGGCGCCGATGGCCTGCCCCACCTGATCGTGGACGGCCGCCTCAGCCACGCCGGTGATTTCATCATCCCGGGCATCGCCTTCCTCTACATCGCTGGCTGCATCGGCTGGGCTGGTCGCAATTACCTCAAGGCCATCCGCAACGACAAAGATGCGGCCATGAAGGAGATCCAGATCGATCTGCCCCTGGCCTTCAAGAGCACCCTGGCCGCCGCCACCTGGCCGATCGCCGCCCTGGGTGAATTCACCAGCGGCAAGCTGCTCGAGTCCGACGACAAGGTGACCGTCTCCCCCCGCTGAACACGGCACCCCAGCCCGAACACCCGATCCATCCTTCGGCAATCCCATCCTTCGGCACAGCCATGAAGAAATTCCTCACCACCGCCCCCGTGTTCGCCGCCATCTGGTTCACCGTGACGGCAGGGATCCTGATCGAGTTCAACCGTTTCTACCCCGACTTGCTTTTCCACCCGATGTGAGCCCGGCTTCAGGGATCGCCAGCGATTTCCCTGATCACCCCTGCTCCAGCGGCCCCCAGGGGCCGCTTTTTTGTTGGTCCCCGGGTGCGGACCCGGCGGGCCGCGGCATCAAGCCAGGCCCATCAGCCGCTCCAGCTCCGCCAGGGCTCGATCGAGATCCCCATTCACCAGCACGGCATCAAACTCCCCCTCCGCCGCCAGCTCCACCTCGGCCCGCTTCAACCGCCGGGCAATGGCCTCCTCGCT
Organism: Vulcanococcus sp.; assembly: GCA_044360095.1. Taxonomy (GTDB): domain Bacteria; phylum Cyanobacteriota; class Cyanobacteriia; order PCC-6307; family Cyanobiaceae; genus Vulcanococcus. The sequence goes on from JBIKKZ010000054.1 coordinate 4,333, forward strand.
GTCGGTGCCGCGGCCGCGGATGCGGCGCTCCAGCTCCGCGAAGCTGGGGGGCATGATGAAGATCTGAACGCCGCTGGGGAAGCTGCGGCGCACCTGGCGGGCCCCCTCCAGCTCAATTTCCAGCAGCACGGGCCGCCCCGCCGCCAGCTGCAGCTCCACCGGATCGCGCGGCGTGCCGTAGCAATTGCCCGCGAATTCAGCCCACTCCAGCAGTCCCCCCTGGGCCACCTTGGCTTCAAAGGCATCCCGCTCCAGAAAGAAGTAGTGCTGGCCGTCGATCTCGCCGCTGCGGGGGGCACGGGTGGTGGCGGAGATGGACAGCCAGATCTGGGGATGGCGGGCCAGCAGGGCCGCCACCAGGGTGCCCTTGCCCACGCCACTGGGGCCGGTGATCAGGAACAGCCGGCCGTCGGGGAGCACTGCAGCCATGGGGCCTGGTCGCGGCCCTGCAGAGTAGGAGCGCCGCCGCAGCCCCCAGCCCCCATGGCCCCGCTGCCGCTCCAGGCCATGGACTACACGAGCCTGCGGGCGGTGCTGGCGGAGCTGCGGCCCCAAGCCGTGCCCAGCCGCTTTGAGAAGGCCCAACAGCCCGATGGCCACAGCCTGCAGCTGGGGCTGCGCACCCTGGAGCGGCGCCTGTGGCTCGAGCTCAGCTGGCTGGCCGAAGCACCGCGGCTGCTGGCCATCGCCCCCCCGCCCCGCGGCGGCGACGGCAGCACCTTGGCCCAGCAGCTGCAGCATGGCCTCAGCGGCCTGGCCCTGGTGGCGCTGCAGCAACCGCCCTGGGAGCGCTGCGTGGAGCTGGGCTTTGCACCACGGCCCGGCGAACCCATCCAGCGCAGCCTGGTGCTGGAGCTGATGGGGCGCCACAGCAATCTGTTTTTGCTCGATGGGGAGCGCCGGGTGGTGGCGGCGGCCCGCCAGGTGCGCGACCAACAATCCCGCTGGCGCCCCATCGGCACCGGCGACCCCTACAGCCCGCCGCCCCCGCAGGCGGGGCGTCCACCGGACAGCGCCATCGGTTTTGAGGCCTGGCGCCGGGAGCTTCTGTTGGTGCCGCTGCCCCTGCAGCAGGCCCTGCAAAGCAGCTTTCAAGCCATCAGCCCCGCCCTGGCCCTGCAACTGGCCGGCGATCAGCACCCCAGCGCCCAGGAGCTGCTGCGCACCCCGGTGCAGGACCTCAGCCCCGGGCAATGGGAGGGGCTCTGGCGGCACTGGCAGGGCTGGCTGGCGGCCCTGGAGACCGACCATTTCGGCTTCACGGCGGGGGGCGCCAGCCCCTACCGCTGTTGGCAGCCCCCCGGGGTTGCGGGGCAGCCTGTGAACGCGGCCCTGGCCGCCTACCACCGGCGGGTGCTCCACAGCCGCGCCCTGGGGCATCGGCAGCAGCAGCTGCAGCAACGGCTCGAGCGGGCCCTGGAGCGGGAGCAACAGCAGTGGCAGCAGCAACAGCAGCTGCTGGCCCAGGTGGAGCAGAGCGATGGGCTGCAACGCCAGGCCGATGCGTTGCTCTGCCTGGCCCAGCCCAGCCGCGAGCAGGTGGCCGAGGCCCAGAACCTCTACAAGCGCGCCCGCAAGCTGCGGCGTTCCGTGTCCGCCATCGAAGCGCGGCTGGCCCTGCATAAGCAGCGCATGGAGCAGCTGGAGGCCAGCCTCACCTTTGTGGGACTGTGCGGGCCGGAGGACCCCGCCGGCAGCCTCAGCCAGCTGGAGGCCCTCGAGCAGGACTGCCAGGAGCTTTTGCTCCAGCGCCACCGCTCACGCCGGGAGCGGGGCCGGCCGGATGCCAGCCCCAGCCCCCTGGAGCTGCGCAGCCCCAGCGGCCTGCGGCTGCAGGTGGGCCGCAACCACCGCCAGAACGACTGGATCAGCCTGCGCCAGGCCCGCCGCGGCGACCTCTGGTTCCACGCCCAGGAATGCCCGGGCAGCCATGTGGTGTTGAAGAGCTCGGAGGGGCTGGCCGCCGAAGCCGATCTGCAGGCCGCCGCCGACCTGGCGGCCCACTTCAGCCGGGCCCGCAGCAATGGCCGCGTGGCGGTGCTGATGGTGGACACCGACAGCCTTCAGCGCATTGCCGGCGCCGGGCCCGGCACCGTGCGCCACCGCGGCGGGGAGCTGCTCTGGGCCGAGCCACAACGGGCCGCGGCGCTGTTGCAGGCGGCCGCCCCTAGCCTCGGCGGGGAACCACAGCCATGAGCGAGCCCGACACCCTGCCCGCCGGCACGCCGCTGCCGCCCCCCGCCCCGATCCGGGTGCAGCCCCTCTCCGACGACCAATTCCCGGGGGAGGTGGAAATGCCCCTGGTGGATCACCTGGAGGAGCTGCGCCGGCGCATCCTGCGCAGCCTGCTGGCGGTGGTGGTGGCGGCGGCGGGCTGCCTGGTGCTGGTGCGGCCGCTGGTGCGGCTGCTGGAGGTGCCCGCCCGCGGCATCCACTTCCTGCAGCTGGCCCCCGGGGAATTCCTGTTTGTGTCGCTGAAGGTGGCGGGCTACGCCGGTCTCACCCTGGCGCTGCCCTACGTGCTCTACGAGGCCCTGGCCTTCGTGCTGCCGGGCCTCACCCGCCGCGAACAACGGCTGGTGGCGCCGGCGGTGGGGGGGTCGGCGGTGCTGTTCCTGGCGGGCCTGGCCTTCGCCTGGTGGGCCCTGGTGCCGGCGGCCCTCAATTTCCTGGTGAGCTACGGCGCCGATGTGGTCGAGCCCCTGTGGTCGATTGAGCGCTACCTCGATTTCGTGCTGCTGCTGATGGTGGCCACCGCCCTGGCCTTCCAACTGCCGGTGCTGCAGATGCTGTTGGCGGCCCTGGGGCTGGTGCGGGCCCAGACGATGCTCTCCGCCTGGCGGTTTGTGGTGGTGGCCTCCGCCCTGGCGGGGGCTGTGCTCACCCCCTCCACCGACCCGATCACGATGCTGCTGCTCAGCGGTGCGATCACGGCCCTCTACCTGGTGGGGGTGGGCCTGGCGCGGCTGGTGCAACGCGCCGAAGCCGGCTAGGCGCTCAAAGCAAAAACTCGCTGGCCCGCCCCTCCGGCAGCTCCAACGGCAGGGTCATCGCCTTGCCCAGCCGCGGTTTGTCCTTGGTGGTGCTGAGCCAATGGCGCACCTGGCCCGCCACCCCCAGGCCGTTGAGGTTGGCCGCCAGCTCCTCCAACTTGGCCCCGTACTGCTCGGCGGTCATCGGGAAGGATTGCTGCTCCAGATAGCCCCACATCACCTGCAAGTACAGGCGGCCCCGGCGCACGATCAACTGCAGGTCGTAGGAGGCCTGCCAGCGTTGCCGCAGGATCTGCAGGATTTCGGCGGCGGCCAGGGGCGCAGCGGCGGGGGTGCTCACAACAACGCGCCGCGATGGCGGGGCAGCAGCAACAGCAACAGCATGTTGCAGGCTTCCGGCACCGGGCTGGGATCAGCCACGGGAACGGTGGAGGCAAGGTTCATAATGGCCGTCACGTTGTTGTGGTCACCACACCGCGCCGTATGAGCCAGGTTCCAGCCAGCGCCCCCGGTGGTGACGTCCCCGGAATGGGCCGTCGCCAGTTCATGAACCTGCTGACCTTCGGGTCGGTGACGGGCGTTGCGCTCGGGGCTCTCTACCCGGTGGTGAACTACTTCATCCCCCCCCGCGCCGCCGGTGGCGGCGGCGGCACCTCCGCCAAGGACGAGCTGGGCAATGCCGTGACCGCCAGCGGCTGGCTGAGCAGCCACCGCGAAGGCGACCGCAACCTGGTGCAGGGCCTCAAGGGCGACCCCACCTATCTGATTGTTGAAGGCAGCGATGCCATCGGCAGCTACGGCATCAACGCCATCTGCACCCACCTGGGTTGCGTGGTGCCCTGGA
>JBIKKZ010000055.1:0-8167 GCA_044360095.1 Vulcanococcus sp.
GCGATCAGGTCGCGCAGTTGGCTGTGATCGAGTTGCATGGCGATCAGTTCTCGCGGCCGAGGTAGCTATCGGTCCGGGTGTCGATCTTGATCTTTTCGCCGATGGAAAGGAAGAGGGGCACCATCACTTGGGCGCCAGTTTCGACAATGGCGGGCTTGGTGCCACCGGTGGCGGTGTCGCCCTTCACGCCAGGATCGGTCTGGGTGATTTCCAACACCACGGAGTTGGGCAGTTCCACCTCGAGGGGCTTGCCGTTCCAATACACCACGTTCACCTCCATGCCCTCTTTGAGGTATTTGCGCTGGTCACCGATCTGCTTGGCGGTCAGGCGGGTTTCCTCGTAGGAGGCCATGTCCATGAAGACGTAGTCATCGCCCTCCATGTAGGTGTGCTGCAACACGGCCTTCTCGAGCTGGGCCTGGGGAACGGTTTCACCGGCGCGGAACGTTTTCTCCACCACGTTGCCGCTCTGCACGGCCTTGAGCTTGGTGCGCACAAATGCCGAGCCTTTGCCGGGTTTGACGTGCAGGAACTCGACCACACGCCAGACCTGGCCGTCGATTTCGATCGTCGTGCCGGTGCGAAAGTCGTTGCTCGAGATCATCCCGGCCGAACGGTTCAGGCGGGATCATACGGCTGTGCCAGAGTCCCGGCAGAGACAAGGCTGCAGCATGGATCTCAAGGGATGGCTCCCCCTTGGCCCCACCCTTCAGGCGCCCCCCCGGGCCCTGCGGGCGGTGGTGGGGATGGTGCTGACGCTGCTGATCACCGGCCTGCCCCTGGGGGCCCCCGCCTGGGCCGCCCTGCCCCCCGGCAATGCGGTCACCGATCCGGCGGCCATCCTGCGCGATGCCCTGCCGATTCAGCAGGGGGATCTGCAGGAGCTCCAGCACCGGCTGGAGAGCACCAGCGACGACCTGCGGGCCAAACGCTGGACTGCCCTGGCCGGCACCGTGCGCCGCAGCCAGACCCTGCTCAACACCCGCAGCGCAGCGATCCGGGCGAGCCTGCCGGTGGGCCAGGCCACCCAGGGCAGCCAATTGCTCGATCAACTGGAGGGCCAGCTGCAAACCCTGGCGGCCTCCAGCGAAGCGGCCGACCGTGATGGCTTCCTGGCGGACCGCCGCGCCGCCCTCACCACCATCGGCCAACTAGAAGCCCTGCTGGTGGGCGAGTTCCCCTTTGCGATTCCGGCCGAATTCGATGCCCTGCCGCGGCTGCTGGGGCGCGCCACCGTCGCCATCGACACCACCAAGGGGCCGCTGACCGCCGTGGTGGATGGCTACAACGCGCCGCTCACCGCCGGCGCCTTCGTGGATCTGGTGCAGAAGGGCTTCTACGACGGCCTGCCCTTCACCCGGGCCGAGGACTTCTACGTGCTGCAAACCGGCGACCCCAAAGGGGCCGAGACCGGCTACATCGACCCCAAAACCAAGGCGGAGCGCCACGTGCCCCTGGAGATCCGGGTGCCCGGGGAAGCCGCGCCCTTCTACAACCAAACCTTCGAAGACCTGGGGCTGTTCAAGGCCACACCGGTGCTGCCCTTCGCCACCCTGGGCACCCTGGGCTGGGCCCACTCCGATGAGGCCCTCGACGACGGCTCCTCGCAGTTCTTCTTCTTCCTCTACGAAGCCGAGCTCACCCCCGCCGGCCTCAACCTGGTGGACGGGCGCTATGGCGCCTTCGGTTACGTGGTGGACGGCTTCGACGTGCTGGAGGAGCTGGGCGTGAACGATGGCATCGTGACGGCGCGGGTGATCGAAGGGGCCGACAACCTCAAGCCCCACGCCTGATCCCGTGCTGCTGCGCGACCTGGGAGAAGCGGAGCTGCTGCGGCGCCTGGCGGCCTACGCCCCCCCGGGCCAGCTGGACGATGACGCGGCGATCCTGCGGCCCAGCGGCGACGCCCGCCTGGTGGTCAACACCGACCTGTTGGTGGACGGGCTCCACTTCAGCGACGCCACCATGGGGCCTGAAGACGTGGGTTGGCGCGCCGCCGCCGCCAACCTCTCCGACCTGGCGGCCATGGGCTGCGGCCCTGTGGTGGGGATCACGGTGGGGCTGGTGGCCCCTGCCGACACCGCCTGGGCCTGGGTGGAGGGGGTCTACGCGGGTCTGAGCAGCGCCCTGGGGCACTACGGCGGCCAGCTGCTGGGGGGCGACTGCAGCGGTGGCCGCCAGCGCATGCTGGCGATCACGGCCCTGGGGCGAATCGGCGTCGGGGCAATCCGCCGCGGCGACGGACAGGCGGGCGACTGGCTGGTGAGCACGGGGCCCCATGGCCTCAGCCGGCTGGGGCTGGCCCTGCTGCAACAGGAGCTGCCGGCGCCGCAGGCCACGGCCCTGGGGGCAACGTTGCGGCAGCAAGCCATCGCGGCCCACCGCCGCCCACGCCCGCGGCTGGATGCGGTGGAGGCCCTGGCCCGCTGCCAACCCCCGGGCAGCCCCTGGCGGGTGGGCGGCACCGACAGCAGCGATGGCCTGGCGGCGGCGGTGGCCCAGCTGGCCGGCGGGGCCGGCTGCATGGCCGAACTCAACCGGGACGCCCTGCCGATCCCCCCGGAACTGGCCCCACTGCCCCAGGGGGAGCACTGGTGCCTGGCGGGCGGTGAAGACTTCGAATTGGTGCTGGCCCTGGAGCCGGCCTGGGGGGAGGCCCTGGTGACGGCGCTGCCGGGCTGCCAGCGGATTGGAAACCTGGTGGCCCCAGGCGCTGGAGATGCGGCGGCGGGATCACTGCGGTGGCAGGCCAGCGGTGAACCCGTAACGGGCCACCGCGGCTACAGCCACTTTTGATTCAGACCCAGTTTTTGGCCACGATCTCGGCCAGGTCGACCACGCGCTGGCTGTAGCCCCACTCGTTGTCGTACCAGCAGACGATCTTCACCATGTTGCCGCCCATCACCAGGGTGAGATCGGCATCCACGATCGTGCTCTCGTCGGTGCCGGCGTGGTCGCTCGACACCAGGGGCAGATCGCAGTACTTGATGATGCCCTTCATGCCGTTCTCGGAGGCGGCCTTGAGCACGGCGTTCACCTCCTCGGCGGAGGTGTCGCGGGCGGTTTCGAACACCATGTCGCACACCGACACATTGGGGGTGGGCACGCGCAGGGCGATGCCGCTGAGCTTGCCCTTCACCTCGGGATACACCAAAGCCACCGCCTTGGCGGCGCCGGTGCTGGTGGGAACGATGTTCACGGCGGCGGCACGGGCGCGGCGGAGGTCGCGGTGGGCGGCATCGAGGATGCGCTGGTCACCCGTGTAGCTGTGGGTGGTGGTCATGGTGCCCTTCACGATCCCGAAGGCCTGGTCGATGGTCTTCACGATCGGCGCCATGCAGTTGGTGGTGCAGCTGGCGTTGCTGAGGATGTCCCAGTCTCCGTGGCGGTATTGGTCGGCGTTGACGCCCACCACAAAGGTGCCCACTTTGGCGCCCTTGCCCGGGGCGGTGAGGATCACCTTCTTGGCCCCCGCTTCGAAGTGCTTGCTGGCGCCCACGTCGTCGTTGAACACGCCGGTGGACTCGATCACCAGGTCCACGCCCCACTCCTTCCAGGGCAGGTTGGCGGGGTTGCGGTCGTAGAAGGTTTTGATCGTCTTGCCATTGATGACGATCGTGTCATCGGTGGTGGTCACCTCTGCATTGCGCAGGGGGCCCAGCATCGAGTCGTACTTGAGCAGGTGGGCGTTGGTGTAGGTGTCACCGGAGCCGTTGATGCCCACCACCTCGATGCCGGTGTTGGCGCCGCGGCTCAGCCAGCAGCGCATGAAGTTGCGACCGATGCGGCCGAATCCGTTGATCGCAACCTTCAAGGTCATGGCAAAACGCAGCCGAAGCCGCTAGCAAAGGGGATTTGGCCGCCGATCATACCGAGATCGCCGGCAGTCCCCAGATGGGGACAACGGGCCCGGGGAGACAAGCCGAGCTTCTCGGCTTAGCGTCGCCGCAGGCTTGGACACGCCCTTGGGTCAGCAGCTCGATCGCCACCAACCCGTGCACTTCATCGGCGTCGGTGGGATCGGGATGTCGGCCATCGCTGGGATCCTGGCGGACCGCGGCTACGCGGTGAGCGGCTCCGACCCCCGTGACAACGCCGTGCTGCAGGACCTGCGCAGCCGAGGGGTGCGGGTGTTCCGCGAACAGAGCGCCGCCACCATCAACGCCATCCGCAGCGGCACCTCGCGCGCGCCCCTGGTGGTGGTGAGCTCGGCGGTGCCCGCCCACAACCTGGAACTGGAGGAGGCCCGGCGGGCCGGGCTGCAGGTGTTGCACCGCTCCGACGTGCTGGCGGCCCTGATCGCCGACCAACGCAGCGTGGCCGTGGCCGGCAGCCATGGCAAAACCACCACCAGCACCCTGATCGCCAGCCTGCTGCACGCCACCAACCACGACCCCACCGCCGTGATCGGCGGGGTGGTGCCCGCCTTCGGCAGCAACGGCCGCAACGGCCAGGGGGCCCTGCTGGTGGCCGAGGCCGATGAATCCGACGGCACCCTGGTGAAATTCCAGGCCTGGTTGGGGGTGATCACCAACCTGGAGCTCGACCACACCGACCACTACCCCGACCTGGCGGCCCTGATCGCCACCTTGCAGCGCTTTGGGCGGGGCTGCCAGCAGCTGCTGGCCAACCGCGACTGTCCGATCCTGCGCGAACACTTTGAAGCGAGCCACTGGTGGTCGATCCGCGACCTCGATGGCGTGGCCTTCGCCGCCCTGCCGGAGCAGCTGCACGGTGATGGCACCGAAGCCAGCTTCTACGAAAACGGTGTCTGCGTTGGACGCTTCCACCTGCCCCTGCCCGGGCTGCACAACCTCAGCAACGCGGTGGCCGCCATCGCCTCATGCCGGCTGCATGGGGTGTCGTTCGCGGAATTGCGCCGGGCCGTGGAAGGGCTGCAGGCCCCAGGGCGCCGCTTCGATTACCGCGGCACCTGGCACGGCCGCCAGGTGGTGGACGACTACGCCCACCACCCCAGCGAAGTGGAGGCCACCCTGGCCACCGCGCGGCTGATGGTGAGCAGCGGCCGCAGCACCCTCCCCGAGACCCCGCAGCGGCTGCTGGCGATCTTTCAACCGCACCGCTACAGCCGCACGGCGGAATTCCTCGACGCCTTTGCCCAGGCCCTCAGCCAGGCCGATGCGGTGATCCTGGCCCCCCTCTACGCCGCCGGCGAAGCGCCCATCCCCGGCATCTCCAGCGCCGCCCTGGCGGCCGCGATCGGGCGCCTCAAACCGCAGCTGCCGGTGAGCGTCACCGCCAGCCTGGAGGAGCTCACCGATGCGGTGGTGGAGCGCAGCCAAGCGGGCGACCTGGTGCTGGCCATGGGGGCCGGCGATGTGAATGGCCTTTGGGGCCGCCTGCAGCAACGCCAGGTGCGCTCCAGCGCCGTGCCCCTGGCGGCCTGAGCGCGTGGGGGCCGCCCATCCGCTGGGTCTGCGCCGGGCCGTGGCCTTGGCGGACTACACCACCTGGCGGGTGGGCGGCGAAGCCCAGTGGTTTGCCGAGCCGGAGAGCCGTGCCCAACTGCAGAGCCTGCTGGCGTGGGCCGTGGAAAGCCAACTCCCCTGGGGGGTGATCGGCGCCGGCTCCAACCTGCTGATCAGCGACCGGGGCCTGGCTGGCCTCACCCTGTGCAACCGGCGGCTCCAGGGGGTCGAGCTGGAGGCCAGCACTGGGCTGATCGAGGCGGAGGCGGGCGAGCCGATCCCCTCCCTGGCGCGGCGGGCCGCCCGGGCCGGCCTGGCGGGGCTGGAGTGGGCCGTGGGCATTCCAGGCACCGTGGGCGGCGCCGCCGTGATGAACGCCGGAGCCCAAGGGGGGTGCACGGCGGAGGTGCTGCACAGCGTCACCGTGGTGGATCCCCAACGGCCGGATTCCCCCTTTGAGCTCTCAGCTCCCCAACTCGACTTCGACTACCGCCACAGCCGCCTGCAACAGGAGCCCCTGGTGGTGCTGGCGGCCCGGTTCCAGCTGCAGCCCGGCCACGACCCGGCGGCCGTGGGCCAGCGCACCAGCGCCAACCTGCACAGCCGCACCAGCACCCAGCCCTACCAGCAGCCCAGCTGCGGCAGCGTGTTCCGCAACCCGGAACCGCAGAAAGCCGGCCAGCTGATCGAGGCCCTGGGGCTGAAGGGGCTGCGGGTGGGGGGCGCGGAGGTCTCGCCGATCCACGCCAATTTCATCGTCAACACCGGCGGGGCCACGGCCGCCGACATCGACCAGCTGATCGCCCAGGTGCAGCAACGGGTGCAGGCGGCCCATGGCATCGCCCTGCACCCGGAGGTGAAGCGCCTGGGGCCATTCGAAGGGATCGCCCTGGCGGCCTGAGGCACCACGTAGCCTGCCGCCAGCTCAGCGTGCCCACCCATGGCCGGTTTCGGACTGCCCAACTTCGGCCAACTCACCGAGGCCTTCAAGAAGGCCCAGCAGATCCAGCAGGACGCCGCCAAGCTCCAGGAGGAGCTCGACGCCATGGAGCTGGAGGGCCAGAGCGGCTGCGGCCGCGCCAGCGTGTGGCTCTCAGGCAACCAGCAACCGCTGCGGGTGCGCCTGGCGCCGGAGCTGCTGGCGGATGGGGCCACCGTCACCGAAGCCGCCACCCTCGAGGCGCTCAAGGCCGCCTATGAGCTCTCCACCGGCACCATGAAGCAGCGCATGGAGGAGCTCACCGGCGGGCTCAACCTCAACCTGCCGGGCCTGGGCTGACGGGCCCACCCTCATCGGCGGAGGGATCGTTCTGGCGCCGCCGCCGCCGGGAGGGCTGCCGCAGGCGCTGATCCAACTGCTGGGGCCCCTCGCGCCGGCTGCGACCCGGCTCCCGCTCGGCCTGGGCCTGGGCCGCCTCCAGGCAGGCCAGGTAGAGCCCATGGCGATCCCAGTCGGAGCCCACGGCACAGCCGGAATCGCCCCGATGCAGGCAATTGCTGAAGCGGCAGCTGCGGCCGTCGAGCCGTTGGCGCACCTCCGGAAACAGGGGGCCCAGGGCCAGCGGATCCACCGGCAGGTCGGGCCGGTTGAAACCCGGGGTGTCCGCCAGCAGGGCGCCCGGGGCCAGGGGGTAGAGCTCCACGTGGCGGGTGGTGTGGCGGCCCCGCTGCAGCCGGCCGGACACGGCACTCACCCGCAGCGCCAGCTCGGGCAGCAGGGCATTGATCAGGCTGCTTTTGCCCACCCCTGAGGGCCCACACAGCACGGCGATGCCGGGCTCACGGAGCCGCTCCCGCAGCTCAGCCATGCCGGTGCCCTCCCGGGCCGACACCAACAGCGGCCCATACCCCCAGCCCCGCAGCCGCTCCGCCCAGGCCCGGGCCGCGGCCGGCTCCAGCAGATCCGCCTTGGTGAGCACGAGCTCCACCGCCACGCCGGTGCGTTCCGCCGTGAGCAGAAAGCGGGTGAGCTGCAGCGGATCCAAGGGGGGCTGATCCAGCGCCACCGCCACCACCACCCGGGTGCAGTTGGCCACCGCCGGCCGCTCCAGCAGGGTCTGGCGCGGCTCCAGGGCGGCGATGGCCCCGCGGGCGGCGGGCCAATCGATGCCATCCACCTGCACGCGATCACCGGCGCAGATCTGCTGGCCGGTTTTGCCCAGGCGGGTGCGCCGCACGCACAGCAGCTGTTGCACCCCGCTGGGGCCGGGCTGGTCGAGCTGCACCCGGCAATAGTTGGCCTCCAGGGCCATCACCCGGGCCCAGGCCGCGTCAACCACCCTCAGGCACCGCGGCAGATCAACAGACGCACGCCGGCGGCTGCATTCGGCTCGGCGCGCTCCACCCGGTGGCCAGCCTCCCGCAACCCGGCCGCCACCATCTGCTCCGGTTCACCGGCGTCGAGATCCACCTGCAGCCAGTCGCCGGGGGCGAGGGTTTCGAGGGCCAGCTTGCTGCGGATGAAGTTGAGCGGGCAGGGGGTGCCCCGCAGGTCGAGGCAGCGGCTGGGCTGGGCCGCGGCGCCGCTCACCCGAACAGGCCGCCGAACAGGCCGCTCTTGTGGGGGTGCTTCTGGCCGCGGGCGCTGTGGTGGCCGGCCAACTGCTGCAGCAGCTCGCGCTCTTCGGCGTTGGTCTTGGTGGGCAGCTGCACCTTGAGGCTGATCAGGTGATTGCCCCGGGCCACCGGGTTGCCCAGCTTGGGCACCCCTTTGCCGGTGAGGGTGAGCACCGCACCGG
>JBIKKZ010000258.1:0-2522 GCA_044360095.1 Vulcanococcus sp.
GTAGCGCTTGGTGGCGCTGCTCTTCATCGAATAGGGGGCGGCCCGCTGCTCGGCGAAGTGCACCACCGCATCGGGGCGCTCCTCGAGCAGCAGATCCAGCAACCGCTGGTATTCGTGGGCGATGTCCATGGCCACGAAGCCCATGGGCTTGCCCCCCACCTGCTCCCAGGCCCGCAGGCGGTCGGGCATGGTGGCGATCGGGGTGAGCGATTCCACCGCCAGATCGATGTCGATCTTGCGGCGGCTGAGGTTGTCGACGATCAGCACGTCGTGGCCCTGATCGGCCAGGTTAACGGCACAGGGCCAGCCGCAGAAGCCGTCACCACCGAGAACGAAAACCTTCACCGCTGGACTCCTGCTTGGCGAGCGTCTGACGGGCATTCGCTCCGTCAGGGCAAGCTACTACAGGGATTCAGCTAATTCCCGCCGCCACGCCCACCAGCAGCAGCACCAGCACGGCGCCCCCGATCAGCAGCACTTTGCTACGGCCGGCGCGAAGCTCATCGGCCTCCACCACCTGCATGCGGGGCTCCCGGGCAAAGGCGTTGAGCCTGCCGCCGTCCTCTTCGGTGACCTGCATCGCATCGGCATGTGATTGCAGCGACCGTAGGGAGGTCTGCCGGGTCTGCCTGCACCCCGTGCGGAAGCGTTACGTGCCGACCCGCCCCTGCAGGGGTGAGCTGGCGCTGGCGTCGGCCCGGACCGGCAGCCGCCCTGCCCGCCGGGCGGTGCGGCCCGCCTCGCAGGCCAGTGCCATGGCCCGGGCCATGGCCGGTGGATCCCCCGCCAGGGCGATCGCACTGTTGATCAGCAGGGCATCGGCCCCCATTTCCATGGCTTGGGCCGCTTCGCTGGGCACGCCGATGCCGGCGTCGACCACCACCGGCACGGTGGCGTTTTCGATGATCAGGGCGATGTTGGCCGCATTGCGGATCCCCTGGCCGGAGCCGATCGGCGAGCCCAGCGGCATCACGGTGGCGCACCCCACATCCTCCAAACGCTTGGCCAGCAGCGGGTCGGCATTGATGTAAGGCAACACGGTGAAGCCCTCCTTCACCAGTTGCTCCGCCGCCTCCAGGGTGCCGATCGGATCCGGCAGCAGGTGCCTGGCGTCGGGGATCACCTCCAGTTTCACAAAGGTGTTGTTTTCCTGGCCGGCCAACTTGGCCAGCTCACGGCCGAGCCGGGCGACGCGAATCGCCTCCTCCGCCGTGGCGCAACCGGCGGTGTTGGGCAGCATCCAGATGCGGCTCCAATCGATCGCTTCCATCAGCCCCTCGTGGCCGGCGGCCTGGGTCTGCACCCGGCGCACCGCCACGGTGACGATCTCGCAGCCACTGCTGGCCAGGCTGGCTTGCATCGCCTCCAGACTCGGGTACTTGCCCGTGCCGGTCATCAGCCGGCTGCGGAAGTGGCGCCCACCGATCACCAGGGCATCGCGCTCCGGGCTGTCGGGCGCGCTGGGGGCGGTGGGCACAGTCACGGCGGAGGGAGTGGCCATGCAGCGAACGTACCGCGCGGGCCCGGCCGGCGCCGGGAACGCCGATTAACCTGGAGCACCGCTGTGACCGGTGCCTTGAACCCGCTGCTTCTGGCCGCCACCCCTCTGCTCGTGCAAGGAGCCGCCGGTGCCACCCAGCCGCCCCAGGTGCAAACCTTCGATCCGGTGGCTCGGGCCGCGGTGATGGCCCAGCAGCTGCCCCGCCAGTGGAGCGGCACCTACGAGGGCTTCGCCGGTGGGGGCCCCTACCCGGTGCAGCTGCGCTTGAAGTCAGTCACCGCCCTGGGCCAGATGGTGGATGTGCGCGGGGAGATGAGCATTGGCTCAACCACGCTGCCGGTGCAGGGCAATGTCAATGCCAACTCAGATCAGCTGATCCTGCTGCTGCTGGGGGAGGTGCCCGCCGCCGGCCTGGAAAACGGCGGGAGCTTCATGGGGCTGCAGGGGTTCAGCCTGTCGGGTTGGGTTGCCCCCCGCCAGACCAACCCGGGCGGCACCCTGGTGATGAACCCCGTGGTGGCCGGCGCCAAGGGGGTGCCGGTGCGCGGCCTCTGGTGAGGCCCTTGGCTAGCCTCAGGCCGCCGTGCGCTCCAGCCGCTTGAGCCGTTTGCGGGCGGTGCGGTTGCCGCTGTCGAGTTCAAGCACCTGCTGGTAGGTGGCCATGGCCTCCTCGGGCTTCTGCTGCTTCTCGAGGGCGTAGGCCAGGTTGTTGAGCGCCACCGGGTAGTCGGCCTTCGCCTTGATGGCGGCTCGGTAGTGCTTGATGGCGGCGCCGTAGTTGCTCTGGGCCGCGAGGGCAAAGCCGAGGGCGTTTTCGATCAGCGCCTGGGCCTCCGGCGGTTCGGCCGCGGCGGTTTTGCTGGCCCGCTTGAGGTTGTCCACCGCCTGGCCATAGAGCCGCTTGCGCAGCTGAACAGAAGCCAGTTCGTAGAGGTCTGCGGCGGATTGCTGACTGGTTTTGGCCTGGGCCTCGAGCCGGGCCAAGGCCACCTCATCCCCCCGCACCCGCAGGATCTGGCGG
>JBIKKZ010000259.1:0-2514 GCA_044360095.1 Vulcanococcus sp.
CGCCCTGCATCACAATGCCCCTTTGCCAGCTCCATGATGCCCGCCGCCTGTCTGCCCGCCGGCGTTGAGGAGCAGCAGCTGCTGGCGGAGCTGCGGCGCCTGAGCTGGGGTGCGGCCGACATCCTGCTGGCCTACGGCCGCGGTGAGCAGCCCCCCCATGGCTTTCCGCCCGCCCTGAGCGTGGACCACGGCGGCGAGGGTCCGGTGAGCGCCGCTGATCTGGCGGTGAACCAGTGGCTGCTCGACGGGCTGGCTGCCGCCTTCCCCCAGGCGCCCTGGACCCTGCTCAGTGAGGAGACCGCCAAACAGCAGCTCACCCCCGGCCAGCCCCTGGATGCGGAGTGGCTGTGGATCCTTGATCCCCTTGATGGCACCAAGGATTTCCTGCAGGGCACCGGCGAGTACGCCGTGCACCTGGCCCTGGTGCACCGCGGCCGGCCCGTGCTGGGGGTGGTGCTGCTTCCGGAGCTGGAGGAGCTGTGGATCGGCCTGGTGGGCGCCGCTGGCGCCGCCGGCCGGGCCTGGTGCGAAAACCGCGCCGCCGAACAGCGTCCCGCTCGCCTGAGCTCACGCCAGGCCCTCGGCGATCTGGTGCTGGTGGCCAGCCGCAACCACCGCGATCAGCGGCTGGAGCAGCTGCTCGACGCCCTGGCCCTGGGCGACACCAGGGCCATCGGCAGCGTGGGCGGCAAGGTGGCCACGATCCTGCGGGGCGACGCCGACCTCTACATCTCCCTCTCCGGCAACAGCGCCCCCAAGGATTGGGACATGGCTGCGCCTGAAGCGGTGCTGCTGGCGGCCGGTGGGGCCTTCAGCCACGCCGATGGCCGCCCGCTCTCCTACAACGATGGCGACGTCCGCCAGGCCGGCTGCCTGATCGCCAGCCACGGCCCCAGCCACGGTGAGCTGTGCGCCGAGGCGGCCGCCGCGATGGCGGCCATCGATCCGGGCTTCGCCACATAGCGAGGTTCGCCGGGGGGCTGCCAGATTCAGGGCGGGCTCCTCCCTGCTGGCGGCCCATGGGTTTTGTGTTGCAGCCCGATCTCAGCCGAGATGTGGTTCGAGCTCTCCGGCATTTGATTGCCGTGGATGGCGGCGTCACCGCGGAGCAGCAACGGCTGCTGCAATGCTTGGCGCAGCATCTGCTGGGGGTGCCTGAGGCTGTTCTCCGCCAGGATCCTGTGTTGTTGCCGGAGCAACTGGCCACCCGCCTCAGCGACACGGGCGATCGGCGTCGCTTCCTGCAGCTTGCGATCATGCTGGACCTTTGCCGCCATCCCCGCTCGGAGGCGCAGCTGCAACGGCTCGAAGCCTTTGCCCGCGCCCTGCAGTTTGAGGGCGTGCAACTGGCCCTGATCGAGGCGCTGTGCCACCGATCGGCCGAAGAGGCCACCGGCGATTTCATGCGGATTTATGCCGCGTCGATGCCAGAGCTCTCGGAGCAGCACGGTGCCACCCGCACCGATAGCGGCGAGCTGGCCTACGACGACAGCTTCTTTGAAGCGGTGGCGGGCTTGGCCTCCCAGCCCCGCGGCAGTCTGGGCTGGTGTTTTGCCGAGTTCTATGCCCGCAACGGCCTGACTCTGCCGAGCCGTGCAACACCAAACCCGGGCTATTACGTGTGCCATGACATGAATCACGTCATCACCGGCTATGAGGCGACGGGGCCTGGAGAGATTGCCCTTGGTGCCTTCAAGCTGGCGTTGAAGGACAGCGAAGCCAACTGGTTGGCCTCACTCACCAACTTTCTGATTCACGAGGTGGGCCTGTTCAAGCACGGCACCGATCTGCAGTTCGTTCCCTACGGCGGAGGCGGTGAGCCGTACCACGGCATTGACGGCAAGCGAGGCGCCTTGGATTTACCCGGGGCTGCGGAGCTGCTCACCGAGGCCTTCCGGCGCGGTTCGGAATGCACGGGGGATTTCAGCACTCTGGATCACCTCGCCATGGCTGATGTGCCGTTGGTGGAGATCCGGCGTCAGTTCCATGTGGTCCCGCTGGCGGAGCCGATGGTGGACGATGCCGAGTTCTGGCCGGCCTGAATCCCGACCACAAAAAGCCGGCCCCGCAGGGCCGGCCGATGCTGGAACAAGCCAGCGGGTTGATCAGACGCTCTCAGGAGCCGCGGCGGCGGGCTCATCGCCCTGGGACACACCCCGCAGGGTGAGGTTGATGCGGCCGCGGTTGTCGATCTCGCGCACGCGCACGGTCACCTGGTCGCCCACCTTCACCACGTCCTCCACCTTCTCCACCCGGGCTTCGCTGAGCTGGGAGATGTGGATCATGCCCTCCTTGCCGGGCAGGATCTCCACGAAGGCGCCGATGGGAATCACCCGGGTCACCGCACCACTGAACACCTCGCCCTCCGACACGCGGCGGGTGAGGCCTTCGATGATGCGCTGGGCCTCCTCCGCGGCGGCACCGTCGTGGCTGGCGATCGTCACGATGCCGCCGTCTTCGATGTCGATCTTGGTGTTGGTGCGCTCGGTGATGCCCTTGATCGTGCGGCCGCCG
>JBIKKZ010000056.1:0-8089 GCA_044360095.1 Vulcanococcus sp.
GTTCGGCTACCTTGCTGGTGCTCGGCGCTCGGGCCTGTTGGTTCACATCAATCAGGTAGAGCTGACCAACTTCAAGTCGTTCGGCGGATCGATGACGATCCCGCTCGACCAGGGGTTCACGGTGGTGACGGGCCCCAACGGCTCCGGCAAGAGCAACATCCTCGACGGCATCCTGTTTTGCCTGGGCCTGGCCAGCAGCCGCGGCATGCGGGCCGAGCGCCTGCCCGACCTGGTGAACAGCGCCATGCTCAAGCAGGGCAAGGCGGCCGAAACCGTGGTGTCGGTGCGCTTCGACCTGAGCGACTGGCAGCCCGATGAGGCGGAAGCCGGGCTGGAACCGAGTGACGACGGCCCCTGGATTCAGCCCGGGCAGCCCCACTGGACGGTGACGCGGCGCCTGCGCATCGCCCCCGGCGGCACCTACGCCAGCAGCTACAGCGCCGACGGCGTGCCCTGCAACCTGCAACAACTGCAAACCCAGCTGCGCCGCCTGCGGGTGGACCCCGAGGGCAGCAACGTGGTGATGCAGGGCGACGTGACCCGCATCGTGTCGATGAGCTCCCGCGACCGCCGCGGACTGATCGACGAGCTGGCCGGCGTGGCCCTGTTCGACTCCCGCATTGAGCAGACCCGCTCCAAGCTCACCGAGGTGCAGGAGCGCGAGGAGCGCTGCGCCATCGTGCAGCAGGAGCTGCTGATGGCGCGCCAGAAGCTGGAGCGCGACTGCGCCAAGGCCCGCACCTACCAGGAGCTGCGCGAGCGTTTTCAAGCCGGCCGCCTGCAGGAGCAGGTGTTGGGTTACGAGCAGGCCCAGGAGGATCTGCGCCAGCTGCAAAGCCGCCAGCAGGCCCTGGGGCGCCAGCAACAGAGCGAGCGCGAGGCCATCGCCGAAGCACGCACCGCCCTGGAGCAGAGCAGCAAGGCCCTGGAGCAGCTGCAGGCGGAGGTGAAGGGCCTCGGGGAAGACAGCCTGCTGGCGGTGCAATCGGAGCTGGCGGGGCTGGAGGCCAGCGGCCGCGAGCTGGCCCGCCAGGCGGAGAAACACCAACAGAACGCCGAGGAGCTGCAGCGCCAGCGCCAGGAGCTCACCCGCCAGCAGGGCGACCTGCGCCAGCAGCAGATGGCCCTGGCCGATGGCGACGACCAGGCTGAGCTCGAGCGCGCCGAGGAGGCCTGCCGCAGCGGTGAGGCGGCGGTGGAGCTGTCGCGGCGGCGCCTGGGGGAAGTGGCGGGCCGCAGCGGCAGCTGGCTGGAGGAGCAAAAGCAGCGCAGCCGCCGCCGCCAGGAGCTGCAAAGCGAGTGTTCCCCGCTGCAGGCGGAGCAACAACAGCTCAACGAGCGGCTGCGCCAGGAGCAGGAGCGCCTCGCCGAACTGCAGCAGCAGCTGCAAGACGACGCCGCCAGCAGCGACGGCATGGCCAGCTCCCTGGGGCAGCTCGACCAGGAATGGCAGCAGCTGCTCAACACCCTCCAGCAGGAGCAAACCCGCGCCCAGGAGCTGGTGGAGGCCCTGGCCCTGCAGCAGCGCACCCGCCAGCGGCTGGAGCAGGAGCAGGGCACGCTCGAGCGCGAGATCGCGCGGCTGGAATCCCGGCGCGAAACCCTGCAGGAAAGCCGCGGCACCGGCGCCCTGCGGCTGCTGCTGGAGGCCGGGCTGGAGGGGATCCACGGCCCGGTGGCCCAGCTGGCCGACGTGGAAGAGCGCCACCGCTTGGCCCTGGAGGTGGCCGCCGGTGCGCGCCTGGGCCAGGTGGTGGTCGACGACGACCGCATCGCCGCCCGGGCGATCGAGCTGCTCAAGAGCCGCCGCGCCGGCCGCCTCACCTTCTTGCCCCTCAACAAAATCCGCGGCAATGGCCCCAGCGGTGGCAGCGCTGGGGCCGCCCTGCAGCGGGGCTCCGGAGCCGGGGCCGATGGCCTGGTGGGCCGGGCGGTCGACCTGGTGCGCTTTGAGCCCGTGTACGGGGAGGTGTTCCGCTACGTGTTCGGCGACACCCTGGTGTTCGACAACCTGGCCAGCGCCCGCCGTGAACTGGGGCGCAGCCGGGCGGTGACCCTCGATGGCGAACTGCTGGAGAAGAGCGGCGCCATGACCGGCGGCAGCCTGCAGCAGCGCGGCAACCAACTCAGCTTTGGAGCCGCCAGCGATGCCGATGAGGCCGAACCGCTGCGGCATCGGCTGCTGGAGCTGGGGGAAACCCTCGCCGCCAGCCAGCGCAAGGAGGCCGAGCTGGGCCAGGCCCTCGATCAACTCCGGCCGCAGCTGAGCCAACAGGAGCAGCGCCGCGCCGCCCTCGAGGCCGAACGCACCGCCGCCCAACGGGCCAGTGGCCCGCTGCAGCAGCGCCGGGAGCAGCTCAGCGCCCGCCTCGCCCAGATCGAGGCCGATCTGGCCCAGGGCCAGCGGCGGCTGCAGGAGCTGGTCAACGCCCTGGGGCCGCTGCAGCAGGCCTTGGGTGAACTGGAAACCCAGGAGGCCAGCGCCCAGGCCAGTGGCGACAGCGAACGCTGGCAGGGGCTGCAGCAGGAGCTGGAGGCCGCCGACGCGGCCCTCACCAACGCCCGCCAGGCCCGCGATGGCCTGCTGGCGGCACGGCGGGAGCGCGCCCTGGCGGCGGAGCGGCTCAGCAGCCAATTGGAGGCCCTGGCCCAGGAGGAGCAGCGGTTGGTGCAGGCGGTGAATGCGCTGCTGGCGGAGCGGGCCGAATGGAAGCAGCAGCAGCAGGCGGAACAGGAGCGCCGCAGCGCCCTCGAGGCCCAGCAGCGGGAGCTGCAGGAGCGCTTCGGGGAGCGGCGCCGTGCCCGCGACGAGGCCGAAGCGCAGCTGGCCCTGCAACGGCAAACCCTGCAGCAGAGGGAGTGGGAGCTGCAGCGCCTGGGCGAGGAGCTGCAGGCCCTGGCGGAGCAGGAGCGCAGCAGCGGCCAGCGGCTGGAGCAGCTGCAGACGGCGTTGCCCGACCCGCTGCCGGAGATCCCCGAGCAGGTGCGCGGCGCCGGCCTCGAGGCGCTGCAGGCGGAGCTGCGCGCCCTGCAGCAGCGCATGGAGGCTCTCGAGCCGGTCAACATGCTCGCCCTGCAGGAGCTCGAAGCGCTGGAGCAGCGCCTCGGCGACCTGCAGGAGCGCCTCGATGTGCTCTGCAAGGAGCGCGAGGAGTTGCTGCTGCGCATCGAAACCGTGGCCACCCTGCGCCAGGAGGCATTCATGGAGGCCTTCAGCGCCGTGGACGGCCACTTCCGCGAGATCTTCGCCGGCCTTTCCGATGGCGAAGGCTTCCTGCAACTGGAAAACAGCGAAGCGCCGCTGGAGGGCGGGCTCAACCTGGTGGCCCACCCCAAGGGCAAGGCGGTGCGGCGGCTGGCTTCGATGAGCGGCGGCGAGAAATCGCTCACGGCCCTCAGCTTCCTGTTTGCCCTGCAGCAGTTCCGGCCTTCGCCCTTCTATGCCCTCGATGAGGTGGACAGCTTCCTGGATGGGGTGAATGTGGAGCGGCTGGCGGCCCTGATCGCACGCCAGGCCGATGCGGCGCAGTTTCTGGTGGTGAGCCACCGCCGCCCGATGATCGGCGCCGCCACCCGCACCATCGGCGTCACCCAGGCCCGCGGTGCCCACACCCAGGTGGTGGGATTACCACCGGCGGCCTGAGGAAGGCCCCTAGGCCCTCGGCCACAATGCGCCCATGACAACCACCCCCACCGGCAGCGACCCCAACGCCACCCCGAGCGATCGGCTCTGGCTGCGCTCGGAGCTGATGGGCACGCAAGTGATCACCCGCGACACCGGCCGCCGCCTGGGGGTGGTGGGCGAAGTGGTGGTGGACATCGACCGCCGGGAGGTGGTGGCCCTGGGCCTGCGGGACAACCCGCTCACCCGTTTCCTGCCGGGCCTGCCCCGCTGGATGCCGCTGCAGAGCATCCGCCAGGTGGGCGATGTGATCTTGGTGGATTCGGCCGATTCGCTCTCGGAGGGGTTCAACCCCGAGCGCTACTCCAAGGTGATCAACTGCCAGGTGATCACCGAAGCCGGCGAGCAGCTGGGGCGGGTGCTGGGCTTCAGCTTCGACATCGAAACCGGGGAGCTCACCAGCCTGGTGCTCGGCGCCCTGGGGGTGCCGCTGCTGGGGGAAGGGGTGCTCAGCACCTGGGAGCTCACGGTGGAGGAAATCGTGAGCAGCGGGCCCGACCGGATCATCGTGTACGAGGGGGCCGAAGAGAAGCTCAAGCAATTGGGCACTGGCCTGCTGGAGAAACTGGGCGTGGGCGGCCCCAGCTGGGAGCAGGAGGAACGCGAGCGCTACCGGCTCAATGCCGTGCCGGTGGAAAACCAACTGGCCGCTGGCCAGCCCACCGCCCAGGAACAACAGCGCCGCATCCAGCCCGCCACCAACCGCCGCTTCGAACCGGAAGACGACTACGACTACGTGGAGGTGGAGCAACGCCGCGAGCGGGAACCGCTGCGCCAACGGCGCTACCTCGACGACGACCCGTTTGACCCACAGCCCCAGGGGCGCCCCCAGGCACGGCCCGAACCGCGCCGCGAACCGCTCGATGCCCGCCCCGAGCCCATGGGCGAGCCCCCCCGCCGCCGCTACGTGCGCGACGAAGCCCCCCTGGATGTGGAACCCCTCGACCAGGACCCCTGGTGAGCCCCCTGCTGAGCCTTGCGCCCCCTGGCCAGACCAGCGATCGCTGATACGGTTGGCGCCGCACAATCCCGTCGATGAGCGCCTCCCCCCTGCAGCTTGGTCTGGTGTTCGGCGGGGTGTCCGGGGAGCATGCGGTGTCGATCCGCTCGGCCAACACCGTGGCCGCAGCCCTGCGGCGCGGCGCTAACGCCGAGCGCTACCGGCTGCGCTGCTTTTACATCGACCAATGGGGCCACTGGTGGCCGCCGGCGGTGGCCGATGCGGTGCTGGCCAAGGGCACCCCGGCCACGGCCGACGAACTGCCGGCGGCGTCGCTGCGCCCGGGCTTCCAGGGCTTCCCGGAGGGGGCCCTCGACATTCAGGTGTGGGTGCCGGTGCTGCATGGCCCCAACGGCGAAGACGGCACCATCCAGGGGCTGTTCAGCCTGATGCAGGTGCCCTTCGTGGGTTCGGGGGTGCTGGGCTCGGCGGTGGGGATGGACAAGCAGGCCATGAAGGCGGCCTTCGCCGCCGCCGGCCTGCCCCAGGTGCCCTATGCCTGCGTGGAGGCCGACGAGCTCCGCAGCGCCCCGGAGGCCCTGCAGCAACGGCTGGAGCAAGAGCTGGGCTACCCCTGCTTCATCAAACCCGCCAACCTCGGTTCATCGGTGGGCATCAGCAAGGCCACCAACCGCAGCGAACTGCTGGAGGGCCTGAAGCTGGCCGCCAGCCACGACCCGCGCCTGGTGGTGGAGCAGGGGGTCAGCGCCCGCGAATTGGAATGCGCGGTGCTGGGGCAGCGTGAGATGCGCGCCTCGGTGCTCGGGGAGATTTGCTTCGACGCCGACTGGTACGACTACGACACCAAATACAGCGAGGGGAAAAGTCACACCGTGATCCCGGCCCAGGTGCCCAGCGCCATCAGCGAGCGGGCCCGGGCCATGGCGATCGCCGCCTGCCGTGCCGTGGGGGCCTCCGGCCTGGCGCGGGTGGACTTCTTCTACACGGAGGCCAGTGGCGAGCTCTGGCTCAATGAGATCAAC
Organism: Vulcanococcus sp.; assembly: GCA_044360095.1. Classification (GTDB taxonomy): domain Bacteria; phylum Cyanobacteriota; class Cyanobacteriia; order PCC-6307; family Cyanobiaceae; genus Vulcanococcus. The sequence goes on from JBIKKZ010000056.1 coordinate 5,666, forward strand.
ACCCTGCCGGGCTTCACCAGCCAGAGCATGTACCCGATGCTCTGGGAGGCCAGCGGTGTGCCCCTCGAAACCCTGGTGCACCAACTGGTGCAGCTGGCGCAAGAATCGGAGCCATCCAACGCCTCCGGGGGGCTCCAAGCCGCATGAGTCACGGCCTGCTGTGGCTGCCGCTGTTGGTGGTGTTCCCGCTGATCACGGCCCTGGGCTGGCTGGAGCGGCGGCGCCAGCGGCTGTTTCGCGCCTGGGCGGAGGGGGCTGAGCTCTCCAAGCTTGACGACTGCGGCGGCGCCCGCCTGATCGATGGGGTGATCACCTGGAGCGTGTTCGAATCCGGCAAGCTCACCACCAAGGGCAGCTTCGTGGTGAAGGGCCTGGAGATGGTGGAACTGCTGGCCCTGGGCTCCGGCGAAGCGCCGCTCACCGAAGAATCCCATGGGGCCTGCCGCCTGCGCCTGGTGGGGGCCGGCGAGCAACAGGATGTGCCCTTCGCCGACGCCGAACGCGCCCGCCGCTGGATGGCGGAACTGATGGCCCGCTCCCGCTGCGAATTGTGAGCAGCAGCACCCCTGGGCACGCCCAGCTGGCGCCCGAACGGCGCAAACAACTGCGCCAGCAACGCCAACGGGAACGCCTGCAGCAGCTCTGGCGGATCCTCGTGCTCAGCGGCGTGGCCGGTGGCCTCAGCTGGGCCCTGCTGCGCCAGGGTTGGGTGCTGCGCAGCCCCAACCAGATCGAGGTGCTGGGCAGCCGCCAGGTGAGCCGCGAGCAGGTGATTCGCGAGGGGCAGCTGCAGCTGCCGCTGCAACTGCTGCAGCTGAAACCCCAGGCCCTGGCGCAAAGGCTCTCCGCCGGTCTGCCGGTGGAGCAGGTGCAGGTGAGCCGGCTGATGCTGCCGCCGCGGCTGCGCATCACCCTGATCGACCGGGAGGCGGTGGCCCGCGCCGAGCGTCGCGGCAGCCGCGGCCTGGAGCGGGGCTACGTGGATCGCCTCGGCAACTGGATGACCAGCCGCCAACAGCAGGGTGGCGTGGGCTCCGCCGCCCCCCAGGTGCAGGTGCTGGGTTGGCAGGAGCGGCTGCGGCCCCAGCTGGCCCTGGTGCTGGCGGAGCAGGGCCGCCTCGGCAGCGCCCTGCAGCAAGTGCGTTTTGAACCCAACGGCAGCCTCTGGCTGCGCACCGCGGCCCTGGGGGATGTGCATCTGGGGCCGCCGGATCAGCGCCTGCCCAGGCGGCTGGAGGTGCTGCGGCACCTCTCCGCGCACCTGCCCGGCCAGATCCGCAGCCTCAAGGTTCAATCGATCGACCTCAGCGATCCCGACCAGCCGGAGCTGGGGCTGCCGGGCAAGCCACGGCTGAGCATCGCCGAGGCCAACCGCCAGGCCAAGCCAGCCGCAACGCCTCCGGCCCGCGGCGGCCGGGATTGATCAGCCAGCAAATGGTGACAGCCGGTTGCCGCCCCCAGGCACCCCGGCAAAGGTGTGCTGAATCCGGCATCTGATCGCGCGGATCAACGACATAATGCTGCGCAGCACCAACGGCTTGGGACCTTCCATGGAGATCGCATCTGAAGGCCTCAGTGCCAGCACCACCACCAATGGCACCGGTATCGTGCCCAGCCAGTCGGCCCGGATTGAGGTAATCGGCGTGGGTGGCGGCGGCAGCAACGCCGTGAACCGCATGATCGCCTCCGATCTGCAGGGGGTGGGCTACCGGGTGCTCAACACCGATGCCCAGGCGCTGCTGCAATCAGCCGCCAAGCAGCGGGTGCAACTGGGCCAGAAGCTCACCCGTGGGCTCGGCGCCGGCGGCAACCCCGCCATCGGCCAGAAGGCTGCTGAGGAATCCCGCAGCGACCTGGCCCAAACCCTCCAGGGCGCCGACCTGGTGTTCATCGCCGCCGGCATGGGCGGCGGCACTGGCACCGGCGCCGCGCCGGTGGTGGCGGAGGTGGCCAAGGAATGCGGCGCCCTCACGGTGGGCATCGTCACCAAGCCGTTCGGTTTTGAAGGGCGCCGCCGCATGCGCCAGGCCGAGGAGGGCATCGCCCGCCTGTCCGAGCATGTGGACACCCTGATCGTGATCCCCAACGACCGGCTGCGGGAAGCCATCGCCGGGGCGCCGCTGCAGGACGCTTTCCGCGCCGCCGATGACGTGCTGCGGATGGGCGTGAAGGGCATCAGCGACATCATCACCAAGCCGGGCCTGGTGAATGTGGACTTCGCCGACGTGCGCTCGGTGATGACCGACGCCGGCACCGCCCTGCTGGGCCTGGGGGTGGGTTCCGGCCGCTCCCGCGCCAGCGAAGCTGCCCAGGCGGCCATCAGCAGCCCGCTGCTGGAGTCGGCCCGCATCGATGGCGCCAAGGGCTGCGTGATCAACATCAGCGGCGGCAAGGACATGACCCTCGAGGACATGACCACCGCCT
>JBIKKZ010000260.1:0-2501 GCA_044360095.1 Vulcanococcus sp.
TGCTCACCTCCTGCCTGGTGGCGGTGATCCTGGAGCGGCTGCTCTCCAACCGGCTGGGGCTGGAGCGGCCGCAGCGGCCGCGGCGCGGCAGCCGCCAGGTGCTGCTGGTGGAGGCCAGCGACCTGGCCGAACCGCTCACGGCGCTGATGGCGGCGGAGGGCATCGGCGTGCAGTGCGGCGACCTGCACCAGGGGTTGGCGGGCCTGCGCCAACGGCTGAAGGGCCTCCGCCACACCGAGCTGGTGGGCATTGCCGCCCTCTCCAACAACCTGCTGGCCAACATGCAGGCGGTGTTGGAGGTGCAGCAGCATCACCCCCGCACACGCCTGGCGGTGCTGGCCCACGCCATGGCCGCCAGCGACCAGCTCGGCAGCCTGATGGGGGGCATGTCGGTGATCTCCGGCATGGACATTGCCGCCGATGCGGTGGTGGCCACCGCCTTTGGGGAGCGGGTGGAGCGGGTGGTGCGGGTGCGGGGCGTCAACCGCCTTGTGGTGCGCTACCAACTCAGTGGCGGCGACCCGCTCACCGGCATGACCGTGGCACGGCTGGAAAACGGCTACGGGCTCAATGTGCTCACACTGCAGCGGGCCCGCAGCGGCGAACTCACCCCCATTCCCCCGCTGGAGTGGCAGGTGCACGCCGGCGATGAACTCACCGTGTTGGCGGAACTGGAGAGCCTGCGCCGCGTGGAGGCCGGGCGGCTCGAGCCAGCCGGCTGGCGGGTGGAGCTGCGGGGATCGGGCCATCGCCACGACGGCTTTGCCGTGCAGCAATGCCTGGCCCGCTTCCTGGGGCTGCCCCCGGGCGCCCTGCAGGGATGGCTTGATGGCCAGTGGCACCAGAGCGCCCCCCTCGACCGCGACCTGGCCGACCTACTCACGCGTGAGCTGCAGCGCTACCGCATCGACTGCCGCCTGGTGCCATGCCAGCCCTAACGGCTCTGCTCACGGCGGGATGGGTCGCGGCCCAGGGCTGTGCAGCGCCCGTGGGCTGGACACTGCAATGGGAGCAGGCCCTGCCGCGGCAGGGGGCCAACGGCGAGGCCATCGGTGGCTTTTCGGCCATCGTGCACGAACCGCAGCGGGGCCGCCTCTGGCTGCTCAGCGATCTGCCGCAGGCGGAGCTGAGCGCCTGGACGGTGCCCGGACCGCGCTGGGCACCCCGGCTGCTGCTGCAGCGGCCGATCGCCGGCTCCGGCGGCGAGGCCCTGGATGGGGAGGGCCTGGTGCTGGCCGGCGATGAGCTTTGGATCGCCAGTGAGGGGCGCCGCAGCGACGATCGGCCCGCCCTGTTGCTGCGGGTGAACCGCCGGGATGGCCGCACGCTGCAGCGGCTGCCGCTCCCCGCCCCGTGGCAGGCGGCCCCCGGCAGCGGCCTGGCGAGCAATGCCGGCCCCGAATCGCTGACGCGGCTGAGTGCCCCAGGGCAACCGCTGCAGCTGTTGATGGCGGCGGAGCGGCCGCTGCTGCAGGATCCCGATGACCAGGTGCGCCTGCTGCGCTGGTGGTGGCCGGCCGGCCGGCCGGCCGCTGCGGAACCCGAGGCCAGCCCCCAGGGGGCGCTGCAGCTGCCGGGGCCGGAGCCGTGGAGCCTCACCGACCTGCTGGCCCTGCCGCAGCGGGCCGGCCAACCGCCGCGGCTGCTGGCCCTGCTGCGGCGGTACACCCCGCCCCAGCGCTGGGACAACCGCCTGGCGCTCTATCCCCTCCCCGAGCCCGGTGCCGTGGCGCCACCCCTGCGGATCTGGAACCTCCAGCAGACCGGGCTGACCCCCGAAAACTGGGAAGGGTTGGCCCTGGGGCCACCCCAGGCCAACGGACGCCCCAGCCTGCTGCTGGTGAGCGATGACAACCTCAACCCCCTGCAGAGCAGCCGCCTGGCGCTGCTGATCCCCACCCCACCGCACGCCTGCCTGGAGCACCCATGAATCGCCGCACGCTGTTGATCCAGTTGCTGGGGGTGTCGCTGGGGGCGAGCGCGGCGCCGGCCCTGGCCCAGGCGCGGCGGGGCGCCGGCCAGCCGGCGCCGGCGGCGGCGCGCCCCTTTCCGCCGCTGCGGGGCCCCATCCCCCTGCCCAGCGATGGGCTCAGCGCCGCGCAGCAACAACAGCACTACCGGCGCATCAGCATCGACGACCGGGTGGTAGTGCCGGAGGGATACCGCGCCGAACTGGTGCTGAGCTGGGGAGATCCCCTCGGCGACGGCCGGGTGGGGTTCAACAACGACTACCTGGCCTTCCAACCCCTGGCGGCGGATCAGGCCCTGCTCACGATCAACTTTGAATACATCAGCGGCCGCACCTGGTGTGCGGGGTACAGCGAGGTCACCGGCCAAACCCTCCCCTTCGCCGAACTGCAGGCGGCCCTGGAGCAACGGGGCGGCGCCGTGGATCTGGCGGCCCTGGCGAGCGAGGATCCGCTCCGCCCCATGGTGGTGGCCGTGGCGGAGGCCGCCCTCACGGACCAGGGCATCGGCGTGGCCACCCTGCAGCGCCAGGG
>JBIKKZ010000261.1:0-2500 GCA_044360095.1 Vulcanococcus sp.
GACCAGGTGCTGCTACGCACGGCCCAGGCGGCGCGGGTGCCGCTCACGGTGCGGGATGACCGGCAGGATCAGGCCACAGCGAGCCTGGTGGCCAATGGCCTGCTGCTGCTGTTGTTGCTGGGGGGGCTGGCGCTGCTGATCCGCCGCTCCAGCCAGGTGGCCAACCGCACCCTCGGCTTCGGGCGCAGCAAGGCCCGCATGGTGCAGCCCGAGGCCGCCGTGGCGGTGCGCTTTGAGGATGTGGCCGGCATCGCCGAGGCCAAGGAGGAGCTGCAGGAGGTGGTGACCTTCCTCAAGCAGCCGGAGCGGTTCACGGCCGTGGGCGCCAAGATCCCCAAAGGGGTGCTGCTGGTGGGGCCGCCGGGCACCGGCAAAACCCTGCTGGCCAAGGCCATCGCCGGCGAAGCGGGGGTGCCGTTCTTCTCGATGGCGGCCTCCGAATTTGTGGAGCTGTTCGTGGGGGTGGGGGCCAGCCGGGTGCGGGATCTGTTCCGCCAAGCCAAGGAGAAGGCCCCCTGCATCGTGTTCATCGATGAGATCGATGCGGTGGGGCGCCAGCGGGGTGCCGGCATCGGCGGCGGCAACGACGAACGGGAACAGACCCTCAACCAGCTGCTCACCGAGATGGATGGCTTTGCCGAGAACTCCGGTGTGATCCTGCTGGCGGCCACCAACCGGCCGGACGTGCTGGACACGGCCCTGATGCGTCCGGGCCGCTTCGACCGCCGCATCACCGTGGATCTGCCCGACCGCCGCGGCCGCGAGGCGATCCTGGCGGTGCATGCCCGCAGCCGCCCCCTGGATCCGGAGGTGTGCCTGGCGGACTGGGCCAGCCGCACCCCCGGTTTCTCCGGCGCCGACCTCTCCAACCTGCTCAACGAAGCGGCGATCCTCACCGCTCGCCGTGAGCGCGACTGCATCGATGAGTCGGCCCTCAACGACGCCCTCGAGCGGATCACCATGGGGCTCACGGCGGCCCCCCTGCAGGACAGCGCCAAGAAGCGGCTGATCGCCTACCACGAGATCGGCCATGCCCTGATCACCACCCTGCTGCCGGCGGCCGATCGGCTCGACAAGGTGACCCTGCTGCCCCGGGCCGGTGGGGTGGGGGGCTTTGCCCGCACCATGCCCGATGAGGAGGTGCTCGATTCCGGCCTGATCAGCAAGGCCTACCTGCAGGCCCGCATGGTGGTGGCCATGGGGGGGCGCGCGGCGGAGCTGGTGGTGTTCGGCCCCAGCGAGATCACCCAGGGCGCCTCCGGCGACCTCGAACTGGTGAGCCGCATCGGCCGCGAGATGGTCACCCGCTATGGCTTCTCCCCCCTGGGGCCCCAGGCCTTCGAGGCCGAGGGGGCGGAGGTGTTCCTGGGGCGTGATTGGCTGCGCGCCGACCCCGCCTATTCCCAGGAAACGGGCAACCGCATCGATGCCCAGGTGCAACAGCTGGCCCGCAACGCCCTCGACCAGGCCGTGGCCCTGCTCACCCCGCGGCGGCCGTTGATCGACGCCCTTGTGGAGGCGTTGATCGAGCAGGAAACCATCGAGGGGCCGGCCTTCAGCGCCATCGTGGAGCGCTACGAACAGCAGCCCCTGGCGTCAGCCAAAGCCCATCCCGCCTCAGCTGAACCGGATGTCGAGGCTGCGCAGGTAGGTCTTTAGGCCGGCGTCCTGAATCGGCAGCAACCAGGCGGGGGCTCCGCTTTCGTTCACGTGGGCGTGCCAGTGCCCCGGCGGGGTGATGAAGGCGCCGCCCGCCTCCCAGTCGACACGCTGGGGATTGCGGATGCTGCCGTCGTCGTTGAGGTCGGTGCCCACCAGGGTGTACACGCCGGGCTGGCATTCGATGATCAGATCGAGCGCCACCGACTGGTGCCGGTGCGGTGCCTGGGTGGCGCCGGCGGGCACCAGGCCGAACATGGCCCAGAGCACGTGGGTCACCGTGCGGGTGTTGGGCAGGTCGCGGTTGGCCAGCAGCAGGCTGAGGCGGTTGCTGCGCTCGCTGCCGGGGGCGGCCGCCAGGGCCTCGAGCTCCTGGCGCAACCAGGCGCCGCCGTAGTGGGTGGTATCAAAACGCGGCTGGCTGGGGCTCACCCCCAGGTAGCTGAGCAGCGGCGCGTCGTGCACCCAATAGAGCACGCTGGTGCTGTCGGCATGCAACAGCGGTGCGGCGCCCGCCGGCAGCACGAACAGGTCGCCGGCGCTCCAGGCGATCTCGCAGGCGGGGCTGTTGGCCTCGGCGCTGCGCCTGCAGCTGCCGTGGCCGCTGAGCACATAAAACAGCGAGCTGGTGGCTTGGGCCGATGCCTTCACGCCCTCATGGGCCTGGATGCGAATGAAATGGGCCGCCAACCCCGGGCTGGTGGCGGGCCCTGCCGTGCCTAGCCGTTGGCTGAGGTCGAGGGGAACGATGGCGCTCGGCCCCGTGGCGTGCAGCTCCGGCCCCCAGCTGCAGTAGGGGATCGGGTCGGTGAGGCCGGGGCGCACCGGGTTGGCGGCGGTG
>JBIKKZ010000057.1:0-8034 GCA_044360095.1 Vulcanococcus sp.
GAAGCCGTCGCAACCGGCGGTGATGCCCACCAGGCCGGCCAGGATGCCGTTGATGGTCATGGTGAGGTCGGGCTTGCCACCGGTGAACTGGCTCACCAGGGTGGCGGCGATGCCACCGCCGGCGGCGCCGAGGGTGGTGGTGACGGCGATATAAGGCACCTCAGGGGCCATGGAGAGCCAGGAGCCGGGGTTGAAGCCGTACCAGCCGATCCAGAGGATCAAGCAGCCCAGGGTGGCGATGGCCATGTTGTGGCCCGGCATGGCCTGGGGCTTGCCATCCACAAACTTGCCAATGCGGGGGCCAAGCAGCATGGCGCCCACCAAACCAGCCCAGGCCCCGAAGGAGTGCACCACGCTGGAGCCGGCGAAGTCGATGAAGCCCAGCTTGTTGAGCCAGCCCTCACCCACGTTCCACTGCCAGGAGCCGGAGATGGGGTAGAGCACTCCCACCAGCACCAGCGAGAAGATGATGAACTCGCCAAACTTGATGCGCTCAGCCACCAGGCCGGACACGATTGTGGCGGCGGTGCCGGCAAACGCCAGCTGGAACAGGAAATCGACGCTGGGAACCAGCTTGCCGTCCGTCACCATTTCAGGGGTGACGGTGGGGTCGAAGAACAGACCGCCGAACTTGAACCAACCGGGAATCACCCAGCTGGCGTTGTACATGATCTTGTAGCCGATGAACCAATAGGCCGTTGCCGCGAGGGCGAACACGATCAGGTTCTTGGCGAGGATGTTGACGGCGTTCTTCTGGCGGCACATCCCGGCTTCAACCATGGCGAAGCCGGCGTTCATGAAGATCACCAGAACGGCGCAGATCAACAGGAACGTGTTGTTGGCCAGGAAGGCGGCATTGAGCTCGGGCAGCTCTGCGGCACGGGCCGAGAGGTTGAACAGCCCGAGACCCATTAGGGCGATGGGCACGCAGGCCAGCCAGGTGAGCGTGCGATTGGAGGAAAGACCGCGGAGCTTGCGCATCAGGAGCGATGGGGCCTCCAGCAGGCTGGCCTGCTGGAGGGATCGCACCTGAGGACGCCGCGACCCTGGGGTGGCAGCAACCATTGGGTGATGAAGAACGAGGTGTTAGTCGACAGCTTGGCGGCGGGAATTCCGCCGTTGGATCAGATCTTTCGCGCTAGCGCCGCATGGAGCTGTATCAGATCGAACAAAACCCAACAATTCATTCGATGCGCTAGGCAAGGCACGACAAAGGATCCGGCGAAAAAAAGCTCGTACAGATACCGCAAAACTCCAAAGTTTTCCTAAGGAAAGGCCATTTTGTTCACTGTGAACATTTTGCCTCCGCTATAACCACTTCGAAGGACAAAACGTTGGGTGAACCGCCCCAGGGCCCTGGTTCACCGGAAGTAGCCCACCGCAAGGCGAAGCAACGCTCCTTCCTCCGAAGCGGACCACCTGCCCATCCGGCAGGTCTTCAAGCCACCCTTCGAGGCCCAACCGATGACCAAACTCCAGTACCGCGGCGTTGCTTACGACAACGCCAGCCACGAGCAGCTCAGCACCGAGCCCGTGGACCATGTCTACCGCGGTCAGCACTTCGATGCTGCCCCCCGCCATGAGGCCGCTCCGGTGAACACCGAGGTGGAGCTTCAGTACCGCGGCCAGCACTACCACCACCAGCAGGCCGAAGCCGCCCGCCAGGTGAACCAGGGCTGATTGCGCAAGGCCGACGGCCGGGGCAATTCCGCAAAGGGTTGCCCTTGCTACTCCGCCCCACCCCGCCTCCCCCTGTGATGGGGGGAGGTTTTTTGTTGGTTGGTGATGGACCTCTCTCTCACGCCCCTGGGAGACAGCTACCGGCTGCTGGCTTGCAGCGTGCAGGGCATGCTCTGGCTGCAGACGCACTTCGAGGCCACCACCTGGGACCTGATCTGCACCGGCAAGGTGCGCCTCAACGCCGCCTCGATGAGCGGGTTGTGCAGCGATGCCTGCGCGGCCGGGCTGGTGGTGAGCCGCATCCCAGCCCTGTCTGCCGCCGCCTGAGCCGCCTCAGGCGAGGCGGCGCTGCTGGCGCCAGCGCAGCACCGACCAGATGAGAAACACCATCAGGGCCGGCACCGCCGCCACCAACACGAACAACCGAAACTCATCGGCCACGCTGGAAGCGCTACTGCTGAGAATCTGCTCAATCACGTAGAGGCCGTAGAGCCCCATCAGAATCCAGCCCTCCAGGCGGGTGATCACGCCACCGGTCCAGAAGATCGGCAGGCAGGCCAGGGTGGTGGCCACCATGATCGGGAAATCACGGGCCAGCATCACCGGATCCACCCCCAGTCCGCGCCCGCCGGAGGCCAGGCCGCACAGCCCCAGGATCACCAGCTGGTTGAGCAGGTTGCTGCCCACCACGTTGCCGATGGCCAAATCCGCCTTGCCCCGGTAAGCCGCCACCAGGGAGGTCACCAGCTCCGGCATCGACGTGCCGGCGGCCACGATCGTGAGGCCGATCACGGTTTCGCTCACCCCCAGGCCCTGGGCCGCGGCAATCGCCCCCTTCACCAACACCTGGGAGCCCACCACCAACAGCCCCAGGCCCGCCGCCAACTTGGCCGCCGCCACGGGCATCGGCGCAGCGCCCTCCTCAGCCTCCAGATCGTCGGCCGCCTCGGCGGGCTCCTCCCTGGCGCTGCGGATTTCCCAGAGGAGGTTGATCACCGTGCCGGTGACCAGGGCCAGGCCCGCCACCCAGGTGACGCGGCCGCCGGAGGCCATGCCCCAGGTGGCCATCGACACCCCCAGCAGCAGGGGCACATCGCGCCGCACCAGGCGGCTCTTCACCCGCAACGGCATCACCGCGGCGCTGGCGCCGAGCACCACCAACACATTGAAGATATTGGAGCCCACGATGTTGCTCACGGCGATGGCATCGCCGGCGCTGCCCCCTTGGATGGTGGAGAGCAGGCTCACAAACAGCTCCGGAGCGCTTGTGCCCATCGACACCACCGTGAGGCCAATCACGATCTGGGGGATCCCCAGCAGCAGCGACAGGGCCACGGCCCCCGCCACAAACAGTTCACCGCCGGCGAACAACAGCAGGATCCCGGCGACAATCTCGAACGTGCTGAGGGCAAAGGGCATCGAACCACCAGATCTGGGCCAATTCTGCACGGCAGCCCTGGGGGGCATGCGGCCGCAGGGATTGATCAGGGTTGGTGATCATGCACCACAGCCAATCTGCTGCAGAGCGCACCCACAAGAGAGGCGAATCGTGTAAGCAAAACCCCATGGGCAGGCCGAGGCCAATGGGCATCTGGATGACGGAGACCGATGTGGTCCCTCCCGGCGGGATCGCCTGGCCCAGCAGGGATCCCAACTTTGATTAGCTCAGCTGATCACCTCGATTGCAATTGCTTGGATCACGCCGAAGGCTCGCCATTTCATTGCATTTGATCAGTAGTCTCTCGCGAACCCAAATTCAGACATCCCTCCGATGCCTGCGCCACAGACGCTCAACCGCAGCAGCTGCGACGCTCTTAGCCAGCACCTGCGGGCCATTAGCCGGATCCCCCTGCTCACCCATGAGGAGGAGATCACCCTTGGCCGCCGCGTGCAAACCCTGCGCCACCTGGAGGAGCTCCACGAGGAGCTCACCATCCGCGCCGACTGCCGCACCCCCAGCCTCGAGGTGTGGGCCGCCGAGGCGGGCCTCACCGTGAAAACCCTGCAGCGCCGCGTGCGGGGCGGCCAGCGGGCCAAGAACCGCATGGTGGCCGCCAACCTGCGCCTGGTGGTGACCATCGCCCGCAAGTACGCCAACAGCCAGCTGGAGCTGGAGGATGTGATCCAGGAGGGCAACCTCGGCCTGATCAAGGCGGTGGAACGCTTCGATCCCAGCCGCGGCTACAAGTTTTCCACCTACGCCTACTGGTGGATTCGCGAAGGCATCAGCCGCGCCATCGCCGACAAGAGTCGCACCGTGCGGCTGCCCGTGCACGTGGGCGAATGCCTCAGCAAGCTGCGCCGCGCCCAGCAGCAGCTCTGGCAGGAGCTGGGGCGCACCCCCACCGTCGAGGAGCTGGCCGCCCACACCGGCCTCAAGCCGCTGGACATCCGCGAAACCCTGTTCCGCGCCCAGCAACCGCTCAGCCTCGATGGCAACCCCGCCGACGACGACGGCGCCAACCTGCTGGAGCGCATTGCCTGCGGGGCCAGCGCCCCGGCCGAGCAAGTGACCCGCCACCACCTGGTGGAAGACCTGGAGCAGGTGCTGGCCGAACTGCCCAGCCAGGAGGCCGAACTGCTGCGGCTCCGCTACGGCATCAACCAGGAGGCACCGATGCCCCTCAGCGCGGTGGCCCGCAGCATGGGCGTAACCCGCGACACCGCCCGTGGCATTGAGCGGCGTGCCAACGCCGCCATCCGAGACCGATCCACCCAGGTGATCGACTACCTGGAGGCCTAATCGATGGCCACGCGACAACCATCACGCCGCCGATCGAGACTGGCGGCCCTCGGCCTGGTGCTGCCCATGGGGCTGATGGGCCTTCCCGGGGCGGCCGACGCAGCCCCAGCTCTGCCCTTCGATCCTGCACCGAAGGCCTTTAAGCAATGGCTCAACAGCCAGCGCAATTGGCCCCATGGCCAGCGACTTCAGTTCAAAGGCCTGGCCCAGTGCCTCGACCAAACCACCCGCCACTCCCCCTACCGCACGCCGGTGTACACCTGCCTGGCCGGGGAGGTGCACCTCAGCGGCGGCGGCCGGCCCGATCAACGCTGCCCATTGCAACGGGTGAGTTACTTTCCCAACATGAAACGGGTGCGTTACTGGACGGCCCAATGCCAACCCGCCGGCTGAGCGGCCCCCCATGAGCTGGCATCCGCACCTCTGGCACCCCACCACCCAGGTGGCGGTGGCCCCTGAGCCCCTGCGGGTGGTGGGGGCCCAGGGCTGTGTGCTGGAGCTCGGCGACGGCCGCCGGCTGATCGACGCCATCAGCAGCTGGTGGGTCACGCTCCACGGCCACGGCGAGCCCAGCATCGCCGCCGCCATTGGCCGCCAGGCGCATCAGCTGGAGCAGGTGATTTTCGCCAACTTCAGCCACCCCACGGCCGAACAATTGGCCACGCGGCTCAGCGCCCTCACCGGCCTGGAGCGCCTCTTCTTTTCCGACAACGGCTCCACCGCCGTGGAGGTGGCCCTCAAGATCGCCTGGCAGTGGTGGCGCAACCAGGGCAGCGACCGGCGCCAATTGATCGCCTTTGAAGGGGCGTACCACGGCGACACCTTTGGAGCCATGGCCCTGGGGGATCGCTCCATCTTCACGGCGCCCTACGACAGCTTGCTGTTTGATGTGGCCCGCATCCCATGGCCCCACACCCATTGGGGCGACGACGGCCTCGAGCAGCGGGAGGCCGAGGCCCTGGAGGCGCTGGATCAAGCCCTGCACACCCCCACCGCGGCCCTGATCGTGGAGCCCCTGATCCAGGGGGCCTCGGGCATGCGCCTGGTGCGGGCGGTCTTCCTGCGGGCGGTGCAAGAGCGGCTGCAGGCCAGCGGTGTCCTACTGATCGCCGATGAGGTGATGACGGGATTTGGCCGCACCGGCGCCCTGTTCGCCAGCCAGCGGGCCCAACTGCAGCCGGATCTGATCGCCCTCTCCAAGGGGCTCACCGGCGGATTTCTGCCGATGGGGGCGACCCTGGCCAGCGAACGGCTCTACCGGGGCTTCATTAGCGACACCCCCAGCCACACCTTTTTTCATGGCCACAGCTTCACCGCCAACCCCCTGGGCTGCGCCGCGGCCCTGGCCAGCCTCGATCTGCTGCAGCACAACCCGGAGCGCTACCAGCAGTTCGAATCACGGCACCGCCCCCTGCTCGAGCAGCTCAGCGAGCACCCACTGGTGAAGCGGGTGCGCTGCCTGGGCACGATGGCGGCCTTCGAACTGGAGGCGGGCAGCACCAGCTACCTCAACCCGGTGGGGCGCCAGGTGCAGCGGCTCTGCCTGGAGCAGGGAGTGTTCCTGCGCCCCCTGGGCAATGTGGTGTATCTGCTGCCGCCGCTGGGGATCAGTGAGGCGCAGCTGCAGCGCTGCTACGAGGCCCTCCAGGCGGCCCTGGATCAGCTGGGGTAATGGAGCTCACGCAATAAGAAGCATGTAGTTGTCGCATCTGAGACCAGGTGCGCGACGGGCAATGCGGAGCCTGGCGAGGCTTCCATCGGCTTGCCATGGCCACCGCCTTCAGCAACCCTCGCCTGCTGAGCATCAGCGATCACGGCGCCCCCTACCGGGGCCATTGGGTGACCGATGCCTCCAGCCTGGCCGATGGCTACGCCGCCTGCCATGAGGTGCACAGCGACCAGGGTTGCAGCCTGCTGGGGGCCGGATGAGCAAGCCAATCGGCACCCCAACGGAAACCCAAGCACCCGAACTCGTGGAGGAGCACCGTCAGGGCACGCCACTGCAGCCCCAGCCACCCACGATCATCCGCATCGTGCGCCGCAACGATCAGCAGAACTGGCGCACCTACCGCACCGATTGCTACTGAGGCTGAACCGTGGGGCTGATGCTCGCTCCCAGCAGAAACATCACACTGGCGGACCCCAATGTTGCAGTGTTGCAACGACGCCGCCGGTGCAGTTGAGATGTGCCTTGACGCATGGCAACCATCCGATAAAAAGGCGTTCAGACACAGGCTCCTTCGCCATGCCGGACACCTTTGCTCTGTTTCTGGCCATCGGCATCATTGGCACTTCCGTGGCCCTAGCCACCGCGATCCTGTTTGACGACTCGCGCAGCAAACAACGCTCGATTGAGCACTACCGCAACCTCGAACGGCAACGGGCCCAGCGCATGCGCCGCATGAACGATCGCTCCGGCGTTCGCCCCAGCTGGGACCGCTACATCGACGACAAGAATCAACGGGCCGCTTAGGCAGCGACAGGGTGATTTAGCCCGGCAGGATCACCCGATCGATCACGTGCACCACGCCGTTGTCGCAAACGATGTCGGCGTTCACCACCGTGGCGTTCTTCACCTCAAAGGGGGCAGCGCGGCGAATGGGCACCGGCGCCCCCTCCAGGCTGTCCCACTGCTCCTGGCTCACCAAGGTGGCTTGGGGATGGGCGCCCGCCAGCACGTGGTACTTGAGGATCCGCGCCAGTTGCGGAGGGTTGTCCACCAGGGTTTGCACGGTGCCGGGGGGCAGGGCGGCGAAGGCATCGTCCACCGGGGCGAACACCGTGAACGGGCCCGGCCCCTCCAGGGCCCCCCGGAGCCCAGCGGCATCCACGGCCGCCAGCAGGGTGTTGAACACACCGGCCGAAGCGGCCGTTTCAAGAATGGTGGCCATCGGGGTTAGCGGTAATCCTGGGATTGGATGTCGGCGAGGCGAGCCTCGGGGCGCAGGAAGCGGTCCATCTGCGCCTCGAAGAAGCGGCGGTTGGCCATCAGGTGCTCGGGGTCGGTGTCATCGAGGGGATACAGCAGCGCGCAGCGCAGCGCCTGGATCACCGCCGAAGTCACGTTGTACATCGAGCGCTGGAAGGTGATGCCCAGCTGCACCAGCTCATCCTCCTCACCGCGGCGGTGCTCGCGGTAGATCTCCTTCAGATAGGGGGGCAGGAAATGGAGCATGTCCTGCATCAGCAGGGTGGGGGGGATGCCCGCCGATCCCACCGGATACACATCGGCGTACAGGATGCCGTAGTGGAAATCCGCCTGGTTGTCGGGCACCTGGTGGGCCTGGGCGTTGTAGCTCTTGGTGCCGCGGAAGGGTGAGGTGCGGTAGAACACCGCCTCCACGTAGGGAAGCGCCGCCTCGTAAAGCCAGGTGAAGCCTTCACTCTTGGGGATGATCTCGAAGCACTCACCACCGATGAACACGTGGTGGTAGATGGGCCGGCCCGCCACGGCGAAAATGCCATTCACGAGGAAATCCATGGCATCGGGCACCCCCTTGAAGCCGCCCTCGTCGTAGATGTCGCTCATCTCGAAGAACACCGGCGCCATCACCTCCCAGAAGAGGCCGAGGTTGGCGGTGTAGGAAAGCTGGCGCACCTGCTCCAGGAAC
>JBIKKZ010000058.1:0-7938 GCA_044360095.1 Vulcanococcus sp.
GGCGACCGCAACCTGGTGCAGGGCCTCAAGGGCGACCCCACCTATCTGATTGTTGAAGGCAGCGATGCCATCGGCAGCTACGGCATCAACGCCATCTGCACCCACCTGGGTTGCGTGGTGCCCTGGAACGCCGCCGCCAACAAGTTCATGTGCCCCTGCCACGGCTCGCAGTACGACGCCACTGGCAAGGTGGTGCGCGGCCCCGCCCCCCTCTCCCTGGCCCTGGCCCACGTGAGCGTCGAAAGCGACAACGTGTTCCTCAGCCAGTGGACCGAAACCGATTTCCGCACCGGCGAGAAGCCCTGGTGGGTCTGATCAGCTCCCCGACCGTTCCCCCCTCGCCGTTCCGCCCCATGCGTCGCCCCGTCTCCCTGCTGCTGAGCTCGCTGCTGGCCCTCAGCGCCCTGCTGTTCGCACCCCAGGCCAGCTGGGCCTACCCCTTCTGGGCCCAGCAGAACTACGACTACCCGCGGGAAGCCACCGGCAAGTTGGCCTGTGCCAACTGCCACCTGGCCAAGAAGCCCACCCACGTGGAACTGCCCCAAGCGGTGTTCCCCGATGAGGTGTTCAAGGTGGAAGTGGAGATCCCCTACGACACCAGCGTGCAGCAGGTGGCTGGCGATGGCAGCCCCACCGGCCTCAATGTGGGCGCCGTGGTGATGCTCCCCGATGGCTTCACCCTGGCTCCGGCCGACCGCCTCAGCGACGAGCTCAAGGAGGAGACCGCCGGCGTCTACGTAACCACCTGGAACGAGGAGAACCCCAACATCCTGTTGGTGGGCCCCCTGCCCGGCGATGACCACCAGAAGATCGTCTTCCCGATCCTCTCCCCCGACCCCGCTGCCGACAGCGCCATTCACTTCGGCAAGTACCAGCTGCACGTGGGCGGCAACCGCGGCCGCGGCCAGGTGTATCCCACCGGTGAGAAGAGCAACAACGGCGTGTTCACCGCCTCCGTGGCCGGCACCGTTCAGGCCATCAACGCCGGCGACAACGGCGGCTCCGTGGTGGTGATCCAGGCCGCCGATGGCAACACCGTCAACGACGCCATTCCCGCAGGCCCCACCATCACCGCCCAGGTGGGCGATGCGGTGGCGGCCGGCGCCGCCCTCACCAACGACCCCAACGTGGGCGGCTTTGGCCAACTGGATGCCGAGGTGGTGCTGCAGAACCCCAACCGCATCTACGGCCTGCTGGCCTTCTTCGCCGCCGTGGCCCTGGCCCAGATCATGCTGGTGCTCAAGAAGAGGCAGGTGGAGAAGGTGCAGGCCGCCGAAGGCGTTTGATGCCGCTCGCCGTGTTCACCTCGCCGGGGCCCCTGCTGTTTCAGCTGGGCCCCTTTTCTCTGCGCTGGTATGGCCTGCTGATCGCCATCGCCGTGCTGCTGGGCCTGGCCCTGGCCACGCGGCTGGGGAAGCAGCGGGGCCTGGATCCGGCCATGATCGCCGACCTGCTGCCGATCTTGGTGCTGGCGGCGGTGCTGGGGGCACGGCTCTACTACGTGCTGTTCGAATGGCGGCAGTACCAACTCAACTGGCTGGATGCCCTGGCGGTGTGGCGCGGCGGCATCGCCATCCACGGTGCCCTGCTGGGGGGCACCGCCGCCGTGATCTTCTACGCCCGCTGGCGGCGGCTGGCCTTCTGGAACCTGCTCGACGTGCTGCTCCCCTCCGTGGCCCTGGGCCAGGCCATTGGCCGCTGGGGCAACTTCTTCAACTCCGAAGCCTTCGGCCTGCCCACCGACCTGCCCTGGAAGCTCACCATCCCCCTGGCCAACCGCCCCCTGGAGTTCCTCGACCAAGCCAGCTTTCACCCCACCTTCCTCTACGAATCCCTCTGGAACCTGGGGGTGCTGGCCCTGCTGCTGGTGCTGTTCCGCCGGGGCATCCGCGGCACCATGCCGCTGCCGCCCGGCGCCCTCAGCTGCGTGTACCTGATCGCCTACAGCGCCGGCCGGCTCTGGATTGAAGGCCTGCGCATCGATCCCCTCTGCCTGATGGGCAGCCCGCCCGACTGTGCCGGCGGCCTGCGCATGGCCCAGCTGATGAGCCTGCTGTTGATCGGCCTGGGCAGCTTGGGCCTCTACTGGCTCTACGGCCGCCACCAGCCCCTGCCAGACCCCAGCCGCCAGGGGCTGCCATGAGCGGCGCAACCGGCACCGCCGGCAGGGTGTGGATCGTGGGGGCCGGCCCCGGTGCCCCCGACCTGCTCACCCTGCGGGCTGCCCGGGCCATTGAGCAGGCGGAGGTGTTGATCTGGACCGATTCGCTGGTGAACCCCCAGCTGGCGGCCATGGCACCGGCCGGCTGCGAGCGGATTCGCACCAGCACCCTCACCCTCGAGCAGGTGATGGAGCTGATGCTCGATCGGGTGGCGGCTGGCCGGCGCGTGGTGCGCCTGCACGACGGCGACACCTGCCTCTACAGCGCCCTCAACGAACAGCTCTGCCGGCTGCTGGATGCCGAGGTGGAGGTGGAGGTGGTGCCCGGCCTCAGCGCCTACCAGGCCACCGCAGCGGCCCTGCGGGCTGAACTCACCATCCCAGGGCTGGTGCAGACGATCGTGCTCAGTCGGGCCGGCGGCCGCACCGGGGTGCCCGAGCGCGAATCCCTGCCACACCTGGCGGCCCTGGGGGCCTCCCTCTGCCTGTATCTGAGCGCCCGCCACGTGGCCGAGGTGCAGCAGGAGCTCCTTCAGCACTACCCGGCGGACACACCGGTGGCCATCGGCTACCGCGTCAGCTGGCCCGACCAGTGGCTTCAGGTGGTGCCCCTCAGCGCCATGGCCCAGGCCAGCGAGGAGCGCCAACTGATCCGCACCACCCTCTACCTGGTGAGCCCGGCCCTGCGGGCACCGGAGACGGCCCGCTCCCTGCTCTACTCCGCCAGCCATGACCACCTGTTCCGCCCCGGCGCCAGCTGAGGGGCTAGGGGCCGTGGAGGTGCCATGTTTTAAGCTCATCAAGCTCGAGCGATCAGCGCACGAGGGCGATTAGCACAGCGGTAGCGCACTTCCTTCACACGGAAGGGGTCACTGGTTCGAATCCAGTATCGCCCATTTGAACCCAAGCCAAATCCAGCTCCAGCACTGGTTTTGCGACACGGCTGTGGGCAAAACCTAACGATTCAGGGCACAATGCCGCCACTGATTCCCCGGCCCTGCGGCGGTGACCACGTTGGAGAGCGGCCTCACCCCAGCCCTGGAAAGCCTGGGCAGCAGCCTGCGGGAGGCCCGCCTCAGCCGCGGCCTCGAATTGGCCCAGCTGGCGGCCCAGCTGCGCATGGGCGAAGAGCAACTGCAGGCCCTCGAGCAAGCTGACCAAGCCCGCCTGCCCGAATTGGTGTTTGTGATCGCGCAGGCACGCCGCGTGGCCAGCCTCCTCGACCTGGACATCGACCCGCTGGTGACCCCCCTGAAACGGGGTGGGTTCACGATCAAACCGGCGCCAACGCCTCTGGCCATGGCCGAAGGCCAGGCCGATGAACGCCGCCCCAGCCGCCTCACCGCCAGCCAATACACCGAGGCCAAGGCCTCGCAGCGGCACCGCCCCGGCCCGCTCCAACGCCTGGCCCAGCTGGCGCTGCTGGCGGGCCTGATTAGCGCCGGCGCCTGGGGCTGGCAAAACCGCCAGGGCCTGCCCAACGAACTCAGCTGGCTGCAGGGCCGCCTGCGGGCCCTCAGCGGCGCCGCTCCGGCAAAGCCGAGCTCGACCCTGCCCCCGGCCAAACCGGCGCCCAAACCCACCCCCAAGCCCACCGTCAAACCGGCCGCGACACCCACCAGCCTCACCCTCAGCAGCCCCCAGCCCAGCTGGATCGAGGTGCGCAGCATCGCCGGCAACAAGCAGTTGTTTGAAGGCAACCTGGAGGGCCGCCGCGTCTTCCCCCTGGGCCAGGGCCTGCGGGTGCTGGCGGGCCGCCCCGACCTGGTGCTGGCCAGCCTGGGCACGGCGCCCGCCAAACCGCTGGGGGCCATCGATCAGATCAATTGGGTCAGCTTCAAGCCCACGGCCACCACGCCGAAAGCGGCAGCCGCAATACCGCCCACCGCAAAGCCGCTGACCACCAAGCAGGCTCCCCCTACTCCGACGGCTCCAACACCCTGAGCCGCACCCCCACCGCCTCCTCCACCGCCGCCGCGCAGGCGGCCAGGCTCCAGCGCTCGAGGCTGAGGTCGAGGTCCGAGGCCATCGGCTCCAGGCGAATCGAGCAGGCACTGTCGCCATCGCGGCGCACCTGAATGCCGGCCACCACCGGCTGGGGGCGCCGGTCGAGGGCCACCGCCATGCGCAGCAGCAGCGCCATCGATGCCACCAGGCGCCGCTGGTCTCGGTCCTCCAGCAACTGCCAGGCCTCGTGGCGCTTTTTGGGCAGGGAGCGGCGGTGGTACCGGGCGATGGCCGCCACCATCAGCTGCTCGCTGTCGGAGTAGCCCAGCAGCTCACCGTGGTGAATCAAATACCAGCTGTGCTTGTGGTAAGCACCGGTGTTGATGTGCTGGCCGCAGCTGTGCAACATCGCCGCCGCCCAGAGCAGCTGGCGGCCGGTGCCATCATCGCTGTGCAGCAGCCCCTGGGTTTGGCCATAGAGGCTGAGGGCGTAGCTCGCCACCCGCTCCGCCCGCGGCAGATCCACGCCGTAGCGCTGGGCCTGGTGCAGCACCGTGCGTTGGCGGATGCTGCTCTGGAACGCGAAGCGATCCACGATCAGATCGTTGCGCAGCATCCAATCCACGATCAGGCCCTCCCGCAGGGCCCGCTCGCAGATCACGAATTCCTTGGCCCCCAGCATCGCCATGGCGGTCTGCAGGATCAGGGCACCAGGCACGATGATCTCGGCCCGGCGCTCGTTGAGGCCCGGCACGGCGCGCCGCTGGGCTGGGGTCATGGCCAGCAGCCGATCCAGCAGCTGGTCGAGCCGCTCACGGCTCACCCGGTAGCCCTGCAGCCGCAGTGGCGGGCGGGGATCTTCGGCGGCCGCCATCGCCGCAATCGCCATGGCGGTGCCGCTGGTGGCCACCAGCACCGGCCGCTCGCCGGGCTCCAGCCGCTGCCGCACCTTGAGCACCGCCGGCTCCAGCGACCCCTGGATGAAGGCCCGCAAAAACTCCACCCGCTGGGGGGGCAACGGCTCGTCGTGCACGAATTCCCGCTGCAGGCGCACCGCCCCCACCCGCGTGCTGGAGAGGGCGCGGGCGTCGCGGCCATCCGCCAGCACCAGTTCGGTGGAGCCGCCGCCGATGTCGAGAATCAAATGGGGCTGATCGCCGAAGGCCATGCCCGAGAGCACCCCCAGATAGATCAGGCGCGCCTCCTCCTGGCCGCTCACCAGGTCCACCTCCAGCCCCAGCTGCTCCTGGATCGCCTGCAGAAATTCACGGCCGTTGGGGGCCTCGCGCACGGCGCTGGTGGCGGCGGTCACCACATCGCCTGGCTGCACGCCGTGGCTGGCCGCCAGCTCACGGCAATGGCGCAGGGTGGTGAAGGCCCGTTCGATCGCCTCGGGGCTGAGGTCGCCCGTTTCCGGATCACGATCCCCCAGACGGGTGGTCGATTTCTCCGTGAGCAGCACCGAAAAGCTGCGCAGGGCCGTGTCCACCTGGGCGATCAGCAGGTGGATCGAGTTGGTGCCGATGTCGATGCCCGCCACCGGGCGCAACGAGCTGCTGGGGGACTCGGTCAAGCGCCCATGGCCGCAGAAGCGGGGTCACTTTCGCACCGCTGCAGCCCCCGCCGGCAGCCCTAGGGTGCGGCCCAACAGCCGTGTCCCCCGTGGCATCCCCCCGTCCGGGCCTCCCACCGCTGCTGCAGGCCTGGCTGGGGCTGCTGCGGTGGGACAAGCCCAGCGGCCGGTTGATCCTGCTGATCCCGGCGGGCTGGAGCCTTTGGTTGCAACCCGCTGCCCCACCGCCCGCGCCGCTGGTGGGCTGGATCGTGCTGGGGGGCCTGGCGGTGAGCGGAGCCGGCTGTGTGGCCAACGACCTCTGGGACCGGCGCATCGATCCCCAGGTGGAGCGCACCCGCCAGCGGCCCCTGGCCAGCGGACGCATCGGTGTGGCCGCCGCCCTGATGCTGCTGGCCCTGTGCCTGCTGGCGGCCCTGGCGGTGGTGCTCTGGGGCCTGCCCAGCGGCAGCCGCGGCCTCTGCCTGGCGCTGGCGCTGGCGGCCCTGCCGCCGGTGCTGCTCTACCCCTCCGCCAAGCGCTGGTTTGGCTACCCCCAGGCGGTGCTGGCCCTCTGCTGGGGCTTCGCGGTGCTGATCCCCTGGGCCGCCGCCAGCGGCAGCCTGCAAGGGGGCCTGCCGCTGCTGGCCCTGTGGCTGGCCACCCTGCTGTGGACCTTCGGCTTCGACACCGTGTACGCCATGGCCGACCGCGCCGACGACCGGCGGGTGGGGGTGCGCAGCTCGGCCCTGAGCCTGGGGGATGCCGCCCCCACGGCCGTAGCCCTGTGTTACGCCAGCACGGCCCTGCTGCTGGCGCTGGCGGCGGCGCTGCAGGGGGTGGGTGCCGCGTTCTGGCCCCTGTGGCTGCTGGCCAGCGGCGGCCTGCTGCGGGAGGCCTGGCTGCTGCGGCGGCCCGATCCACCGCGGGCGGCCTTCGGGTTGCACTTCCAGCACCAGGTGCAGTTGGGGGCCCTGCTGCTGCTGGCCCTGCTGATCGGCCGCAGCGCCGCGGCGCTGCCATGACCCCCTGGCCCCGCCCCCTGCAGGCCGGCGACGCGGTGCAGCTGGCCGCCGCCAGCTCCGCCCTGGCGCCGGAGGCCCTGGCGCGCCTGGAGGCGGGCACGGCGGTGCTGGCCAGCTGGGGGCTGGCGGTGCAGCCCCACCCGGACCCCCTGCGGCAGTGGGGCTACCTGGCGGGCCGCGACGGCGAGCGGCGGGGTGATCTCCAACCCCAAGCTGCGCTGGTGGCCTGCCTGCGGGGGGGCTGGGGGGCGGCCCGGCTGCTGGAGCTGGAGCCCCCCGCCTCTGGCGGCATGCCCCACTGGCTGCTGGGCTTCTCCGACGTGACCTCCCTGCTCTGGGCGCGGCAGGCGGCGGGAATCGCCGGCGGCATCCACGGCCCGATGGTCACCACCCTGGCGGCGGAGCCGGCCTGGAGCCTGGAGCGCCTGCGGGATCTGCTGTTCGGCCGCCCCCTGCCGCCCCTGGCCGGCGACGGCTGGAGCCCTGGGGTGGCGGAGGGGCCGCTGCTGGTGGGCAACCTCACGGTGGCCACCCACCTGCTGGGCACCCCCCATTGGCCCGATCTGCGCGGGGCGGTGCTGGTGCTCGAAGACATCGGCGAAGCCCCCTACCGCATCGATCGCATGCTCACCCACTGGCGCCTGAGCGGGGTGCTGCAGCAGTTGGCGGGGCTGGCCTTCGGCCGCTTCAGCGAAGCCGACGGCGGCAGCCAGGGCCCTAGCGCCGCCAGCGACCCAGCCGAGGCCGTGTCGGTGGAGCAGGTGCTGCGGGAGCGCAGCGGCGACCTGGGCATCCCGGTGCTGGGGAACCTGGCGGTGGGCCACGGCCCCGGCAACGCCGCCCTGCCCCTGGGCCGGCGCGTTCGCCTCGATGCCGGCAACGGCAGCCTGGAGCTGCTGGAGCCCTAGCGGGCCGCCAGCACCGCCTCGGCAATGGTGATGTCGAAGGGGGTGGTGATTTTGATGTTGGCGGGCGACGACTCCAGCACCTTCACCGGCCAACCGAGCCGCTCAAACAGGGAGGCGTCGTCGGTGACGCTCCAGCCCTCGCGGCGGGCCTGGGCATGGGCCTGGCGCAGCTGCGCCACGGCAAACCCCTGGGGGGTCTGCGCCCCCCACAGCTCGGCGCGATCGGGGGTGGCGGTGATCACCCCGGCGGCATCCACCCGTTTGATCGTGTCGGTCACGGGGGCGGCGGCGATCACGGCGGCCCCGGCGGCCACCGCTGCGGCGCAGCGGTCGATCAGCTGCGGA
>JBIKKZ010000001.1:0-23691 GCA_044360095.1 Vulcanococcus sp.
TGACCCCCTGGCCGTCGTAGAACACCGTGGGGGCAAAGCTGAGGGCATTGCCGCCGGGGGCATCGCGGCTCAGGGTGGCGGTGGTGTTGCGCGAAAGCAGATCGATCTCACCGCTGGCCAGGGCCGCGAAGCGCTCGGTGGAGTTGAGGTCGCGGAAGTCCACCTTCTGGGCATCCCCCAGCACCGCCGCCGCCGTGGCCTTGCAGATGTCCACATCGAGGCCGCTGTAGCTGCCGTCGGGGTTCACAAAGCTGAAGCCCGGCAGCCTGCCGTCGACCCCGCAGATCAGCTTGCCGCGGCCGCTGATGGCACTGAGCCGCTGGCTCTGGATGCCGCTGCCCCCATCGCTGGCGCAACCCACCAGGGTGATGGCCGTGAGCAGGGGAAGAGCTGCCGTCAGCGGACGCCGCCAGGCCATTGCCGAGTTCTAGGGTTCGGCGCAGTTTGCCAGCAACTTCGGCACGCCGCCTAGGTTTAAGGGAACCGATTCGTCAGCATTCGCCCCCATGGCCAGCCCTGCCGAGCACGGCTCCAGCGCAGGCGGCGGCCCCTGGGAACCCGGGGCGCGGCTGACGCTGCGGCGGCCCGACGACTGGCACGTGCACCTGCGCGACGGCGCCCTGCTGCAGGCCGTGGTGGCCCACACCGCCCGGCCGTTTGCGCGGGCGATCGTGATGCCCAACCTGCGGCCGCCAATCACCACCGCCGCCATGGGGGCCGCCTACCGCAGGCGGATCCTCGATGCCCTGCGCCGCAGCGCCGGCGAGGCGGCGGCGGCGGCGTTCACGCCGCTGATGACGGCCTACCTCACCGAATCGATCGACCCCGATGAGCTGGAGCGCGGCCACGGCGAGGGGGTGTTCACTGCCGCCAAGCTCTACCCCGCCGGGGCCACCACCAATTCCGATGCGGGGGTGCGCGACCTGGCCCACATCCCACGGGTGCTGGAGCGGATGGAGCGGATCGGCATGCCCCTGCTGATCCACGGGGAAGTGACCGATCCAGCGGTGGACATCTTTGATCGCGAGGCGGTGTTCATCGAACGGCACCTGCAGCCGCTGCTGCAGCGCCACCCCGGCCTCAAGGTGGTGCTGGAGCACATCACCACGGCGGAGGCGGCCGCCTTTGTGGCGGAGGGGCCCAGCACCCTGGCCGCCACCATCACCCCCCACCACCTGCACATCAACCGCAACGCCCTGTTCCAAGGGGGCCTGCGGCCCGACTTCTACTGCCTGCCGGTGGCCAAACGGGAGGTGCACCGCCAGGCCCTGCGGCGCGCCGCCACCTCCGGCAGCCCCAAGTTTTTCCTCGGCACCGATTCCGCCCCCCACGAGCGGCACGCCAAGGAATCGGCCTGCGGCTGCGCCGGCATCTACAACGCGCCCTACGCACTGGAGAGTTACGCCCAAGTGTTCGGCGAAGAGGGTGCCCTGGCGCAGCTGGAGGGATTTGCCAGCGAACACGGCCCCCGCTTCTACGGCCTGCCGCTGAACAGCGGCCGAGTCTGCCTGGAGCGCCGCGCCCTCGACCCCGACGGGCCGGGCCTGCCGGCCATGCTGGAGTTGCCCAACGGCGGAGACACCCCCACGCGGTTGGTGCCCTTCCACGCCGGCGATCAGCTGGAGTGGACGCTGCTGGAGGCCTGAGGGGGTGCGCAGGGCCTGGGTTGGTGCGCAGCGCAACTTGCCCATCAAGAAAGCGCGTTTAATGTGCGCGCGACCGAATCAACGGCCAGGCGTTTCATCGATGGCACTGTTTTCCTGGATCACCAGCCTGAACAGCGACGCCCTCACCGAGGCCCTAGAACTCCCTTTGCGCCAACTGGGCTTGGTGGTGGACCCCCTGGTGAGTTCCGATAGCCAACTGCTCGCCAAAGACGACCCCGCCCGCTCCATCCCCCTGGCCCAACGGGTCACTGTGGTGGCCTCCTGGAACTGCCAGCGCTCGCGCGAATGCCAGCTAGAGGTGCGCAGTTCGGAGCCGCAGTTGCGCCACGGCACCCGCTGCCAGCAGATCGCCGAACAGCTCCAGGCCCAGGCCTGCCTTCTTTAGCGCTCCGTACGGTTCAAGGACGTTTTGCTGTCTTTGGCTCCCTGGATGGGCACCACCGATCCATAGGTTCCGCCCCACGGACCGGATCAGCGACCCCATGCCAACCCAAGCGCTGAGCCAACTGCCCGATGGCAGCAGGATCCCCCTCAAGGTGCATCCCAATCCGCTGCTGGCCACCATCGCCGCCCGCAAGTTGAGCCGCCGCGAGCAGCGGCCCACCCGCACGGTGTGCATCAGCGGGCAGGTGCTCGACGACATCCAGCCCGCCTGAGCCCCCGCGGGGGAGTGTGCTTGCCAGTTGGAGGCGAAGCGTAGATCCTGGGGCCGCCCGCACCCTGGTAACGCACATGGCCCAGGGTCGCCGCCGGCGCCGCCCGACTCAGACACGGCCCATTGCGCTGGCCCTGGCCCTGTTGGGGCTGCTGCCGGCCCTGCCCCCGTTGGCCGCCCGGGCGGATGCAACGCCGTTCACGCTGCAATCGGCCCTGAAGCTGCCGGATTGGATGAATCTGCAGGTGGCCTTCAGCGGTGAGCCCCTGTTCAACCCGGTGGGCGGACTGACCGCCACGGGAGCATGGGTGCAGCAAAGCTCCATCGACCTCGCGCTCAGCACGGGCCTCAGCCGCGACCAGCAGCAATGGCGGGAGCTGGACCATTGGGGGGTGAACGTCAACATCGGCCACACCACCGGCAATCAGCTCTTCAACAGCGACATCGGGGCGGTGTTTCCCCTGCAGCAGGTGGCCTATCCGCCGGGCTTCTGGCTCAGCGAAGCGAGCCTGGAGCGCGACCCCGGCGCTGGCTGGCTGGGGCTGAAGGCGGGAATCCTGGCGATGAACCCCGATTTCATCCAGGTTCCGATCCTCAACCTCTACGTGCATGCCTCGCTCAACAACACGCTCAACATCGTCAACACCGATCTACCCATCAACCCCTATGCCTCCCCGGGGGGGGTGGTGACCCTGCGACCCAGCGATGCGTTCAAGATCCGCTACGGCATCTACGACATCGGCTCCACCTTTGCGGTGTCCCAGGCCCTGGGGGCGGATCCCGCCCTCGCGGATGGGATCTACGGCACCGCCCAGGTGCTCCAGATCGACTACACCGGTGCATGGCTGGCGCCGGACCCCAAGCTGCCGATGAAGGTGTGCCGTGAGACCTACGGCCTGGTGCGCAGCCACCCCCGGTGCGAACGCCCCACCACCGTGACCAACCAACTGCCCGGTGGTTTGGTGCGGGTGGGGGGCATCACCAGCACCGACAACAACACGGGCGAGGGGGTGTATGGAAGCGTGACCCTGCGCAGCGGCCTGCCGATTGGCCTGGATGAACGGGTGTGGTTCGGGGGGGCCTACAGCCCCAACCGCACGGTGGACTTCGCCCCCACCTTCGTGGGCGGGGGGATGGTGGTGCAGGGGGTGGTGCGCCACCGGCCCCTCGACCTGCTGGTGCTGGGCATCGGCCGCGGCGGCCTCAGCAGCGAAGCCCCGCCCTTCCTCACCAGCTCCTACGAAGGCATGGCGGAACTGGGCTACCGCGTGATGATCAACGAATGGCTGCAGCTGCAGCCCACCGTGCAATGGATTTTCAACCCGAGCGGCGCCGACCAGCCGGTGCCGGGCATCCTGGCGGCGGGCCTGCGCATCGATCTCAACTTCTAAGGCCCCAGCCAGGGCCCCACCGCTCCCCATGACCCTCAGTTTCCGCGACCTCCAGCAGCAGCTCCAGCCCGGCTGGGGCTGCGAGCACAGCGGCGATGGCGGCCAGTTCGATGTGCTGGTGGTGCCATCGCTGAGCATGGACCGGGCGCTGATGGCCCTGGTCACCGGCGCCCACCACTACGAGGAGCGGCAGCTGTTTTCGCTGATACGGCTCCGCGATCCCGGCGTTCGGGCGGTGTATGTCACCAGCAAGTTGCTGCCGGAGCTGGTGGTGGATGCGGTGCTGGAGCTGCTGCCCGGCGTGCCCACCTCCCATGCCCGCCGGCGCCTGCACCTGTTCGACACCGACGACGCCTCCAACCGCCCGCTCACCGAAAAGTTGCTGGAGCGGCCCGCATTGCTGGGGCGCATCGGCGACCTGCTGCGCCCCGGCCGCAGTTTCATCAGCTGTTTTGTGGTGACGGAGCTGGAGAAACAGCTCTCCGAGCGGCTGCAGGTGCCGCTGCTGGGCACCGATCCGGCCCTGGGCCACTGGGGCAGCAAGGCGGGCAGCCGCGCCCTGTTTGCCCGCTGCGGCGTGCCCCATCCCCCCGGCAGCGGCCTGGCCACCAACCTCGACGACCTCAGCGAAGCCACCGCCGACCTGTGGGAAGCCCACCCGCAGCTGCGGCGCTGCGTGGTGAAACTCAACGAGGGCATCAGCGGCGAAGGCAATGCGCCGTTGGCGCTCGAACCGCTCCAACTGGCGGAGCGCAGTGCTGCCGAACGGCGCCGTTGCCTGCGCCAGGCCCTGGAGACCCTGCCGATGCCGGCCGCCAGCTGGAGGGAACTGCTGGCGCAACAGGGGGCCCTGGTGGAGGCCTGGCTGGAGGGGGGTGAGGCCCTCAGCTCCCCCAGTGTGCAAGGCACCATCCACCCGGGCGGCCGCGTGGAGCTGCTCTCCACCCACGAGCAGATCCTCGGCGGCCCCAGCGGGCAGACCTACCTGGGCTGTTGCATGCCCGCCGATGCCGCCTATCGGCTCAGCCTGATGCGCCATGGCCAGGCCATCGGCGAAGCCCTGGCGGCGGAGGGGGCCCTGGAGCGTTACGCGGTGGATTTCATCGCCCGCCGCATCGATGGCGTGTGGGACCTGCAGGCCATCGAGGTGAACCTGCGCCAGGGGGGCACCACCCACCCCACCATGGCGCTGCGGGCGATCACCACCGGCCACCTCGATCCCGACTCCGGCCTGTTCGTCGCCCCCACCGGCCAGCCGCTGCACTACCGCGCCACCGACAACCTCACCCACCCCGACCTGCGGGGCCTGCTGCCCGCCGATCTGATCGACATCGTGGCCGATGCCGACCTGCACTACGATCCCGCCCGTTTGCGGGGCAGCGTGTTTCACCTGCTGGGCTGCCTGTCGGAATTCGGCAAGCTGGGCATGACCTGCGTGGGCCGCAGCGCCGAGGAGGCGGAAGCGGTGTACACCGGCACAGCCGACAACCTGATCAGCCGGGCGATGGGGCTCCAGGGCCGATCCAGCCCGCCAGGTGGGAGGCCGCCTGGGAGCGGGCCAGGGCCCGTGCCGCCGGCAGGGCCGGCTCCAGGCGCTGGGAGCTGAACGGCGGCAGGGTGCGGCTGCGCAACCACGCCCCCCAGCGGAACTCATGGAACGGAATCAGCGGTGCCGCAGCCACCAGCCCTTCCCGCTTGAGCCTCCACACCAGGCTGCGGTAGGGGTCGTCCTGGGTGCCGGTGAGCTGGCGGGGCAAGGCCACCGGCGGCTGGGGCCCGAGGCCGCGCCCGTCGTAGAGATACAGCCAGCCCCGGCGATGCAACTGCTCAAGCACCCCATGGCGATCGGTGTCCGGCACCTCCAGCACCACGTAGCCGAAGGCCGTGGCGCTGGGGTCGAGTTCCAGCAATGCCCGCAGGCGGTGGTGGCGATCCACCATCCACAGCTCACCGGCGCCGCTGCGCACCAAGGGCGTGGGTTTGCGGCGCAGGTATTGGCGGCGTTGCTTGGGAGAGTCAGCGGCAAAATCCATCTGGCGGCTGCGGATCTCGGCCATGCCCACGCACATCTGGGTGGGCTGCAGGCTGGCCAGGGGCACCTCCAGCAGCTCGCCGCCCACGGCCTCCGGGGCCGGCAGGGGTTGGAACGGGGGAAGGCGCAGCGCCATGGGGGGAACCTAAGCCCAATCTCCAGCCCCCACCAGCCGCACCGCAACCACCCGGGCCGGGCCCTGATCGCCCTGCTGCTGGCGCTGCTGGTGGTGCTGGGGGTCGGTGGCGCAGCAGCCGCCGCCGCCACGGCCGACACCAATGGCAGCCGCTGCAGCCCCATCAGCGAGACCCAGGCGGCGGCGCTGTTTGAGCGCTGGAATGGCGCCCTGCAAACCGGCGACCCCGACCAAGTGGTGGCCCTCTACAGCCCCGATGCCCTGCTGCTGCCCACCCTCTCCGCCGAACCGCGCCGGAGCCCGGAGGCGATCCGTGCCTACTTCGAGCAGTTTCTGAGCCATGCGCCACGGGGCCGCATCGACAGCCGCGTGCTGCAGCTGGGATGCAACGAGGTGGTGGATGCCGGCACCTACAGCTTCTGGCTCGATGGCGACCACTGGGTCGCCGCCCGCTACACATTTGTGTATGTGTTCACGGATGGCGCCTGGCGCATCGTGCACCACCACTCCTCGCTGGCGCCCAGCCCTCAGGCCGCCTGAGCCGCAGGCGCCTGGCGGCTGCGGCTGGCCAGCTGGTGCTCCCGCACCGACCTGCCGTAAATCTCCAGAAACAGGGCCCGATCGGCCGCCGAGCCGATCAAGCCGCATTGGCCGTAGTGCTGGCGCAGCGGCCGTTGCGGCCAGGCCGCCACCTGGGCATGCAACTGGCGCAGGCGGTAGCGCCGCAGGGCCTTGAGCGGCGACTCCCCCCGCAGGCGCACGAACAGATTCTGCAGCGTGCGCACACTCACATGGCAGTGCTGGGCCAGCTCCGGCATGCGCAGCGGGTCGCGAAAGTGAAGCGCGATGTAGCGATCGGCGCGCTCAATCAGCTGCTGCTGGGAGGGGGCAGTGATCAACACGGTTTGGTTAAGGCGCGGCGTGGTGACAAGGCAACTGGGTCACAACGCGTTGGGCCCGAAGCACGGCAAGGCATCAAAACCTATAGAAATCAGCCCGATCGCCCCCCACGCAACAACAAATTGTTGACAAACGATCAGCAATCGCGCACCAAACATCACCCCCGCCGGGGCTGATTCACAGCGCGGCGTTGAAGAGGTGGTTATTTTAGCGCAGCCGCGCGATCTAATCGCGCAGGGTATAGATCGGCATCGTAGCAAAGCCCAGGGAGGCCGGCACTGGGTTGGCCCCCGCGGGCAGCGCCTGCACCCCAAACATGTAGGTATCGGCCCAGGTGGGGTTGTGCCAGGGCCGCAGCGCCACGGTGACCGTCTGCCCCGGCGGAGGGGGCTCGGGGAAGCGCACGGTCATCGTGCGGGAGCCCTGATCGAAGCTGGCCTGCACGGGGATGGCGGCGCCCTCCCGCCGCGGACGGCCCACAAAGGCGCGGGTGCGGTGGGTGAAGAAGGGAAAGTCGCGGTCGACGCCGCGGGTTTGGCGGATCGTCAGCCCCCCGAGGCCGGCGCCGGCCTGCTCCGGGAGTGTGACGGTGAAGTAGTACTCCGCCCCCGCCTGCATCCGGTACCACCAGTAGCTGGTGAACTCCACCCTCCAGGGGGGAGCCGTGAACCAGGTCTGGCCGTCGAGCACCGTGGGGCGGGCCCCCGGTGGCAGCACCAGGGCCGCCAGCAGCGAGGCCGAGGCCAGGGCAGCCCCCAGCGGGTTGCTCCCCTGCAGCCGCTTGCGGATCGCCATCAACCCCAGCCCAGCACTGGCGGCAAGCTAGCGGCGTTTGGTGTGGTTGATAGGGTCAGCGCAGTGTGCCGCGCCCGGCGATGGATCGAGCCCAACTCGACGCAATCGAACTGATGCTGCGCGACCTCAACACCCGCCACGACGAAATTCGCCACCGGGCGGCGTTCCGCGGCTGCACCCGCGAGCTGCTGGCGCTGCAGCGCGAGCTGGTGCAGTACCTCACCAACAAGCGCGAAGGCCTCAGCGGCCGTTGACCCCCACGCTGCCCCCCACAAACGGAGCGGGGTTCTGATCGCGGCGGTCGCGCACCGGCAGCGGCGGCCCCTGCTCGGGCCCATCCAGGGCGGCGGTGCACTCCAGGGCGGCCCGCAGCCGGCGGGCCGCATGCAGCGGCATGTCGCGGGGCACGGAGATGCGGTCGCGCCAGTAACGCAACCCCGCCGCCGTGCCCGCCGGCGGCGGCACCGGCCTGGCGTGGGCCGGGGCCATCAGGTTGGTGAGGGCGCAGCGCAGGGCCTGATCCAGCCGCTCCGCCGCCGCCGCCCCAAGCCGCTCCCCCGCCGGGTTGATCGCCAGCAGCTTGGTGCGGTGCCGCAGCATGCGGGCCAGGGCCAGTTGGCGGGCATCGGCGGGCTCCGGCTGGCGCGTTTCGATCAGATTCGGCTCATCGCTGGGCCACAGCCCCCCATCCACCAGGGCCGCCAAGCGGTGCTGCTCGGCCCCGCCGCTGCTGAGGCAGCAGCCCATCTGGGGGGGCAGGTCGTGGGCGTGGGTGTGGATGTCGCTCTGGGTGCCCAGGTAGGTGAGCCGCTGCTCGAGGGCGCTGAACCAACGGTCGATGGCGGGGTGGTGGCGGCGCAGCCCGTAGCCCTTGTAGTAGGCGAGTGAGGCGTTCATCCGCTCCAGGTAGGGCACGAAGATCACGTCGGCGGTGCCGAAGTGCTCGAGGAAAAAGGGGCCGGGGGTGGCCTCCAGGGCCTGCTCCACCAGGGCGGCCATGCGGGCGAAGTGCTGCTCCGCCGAGGCGGTGTGGGCCCCCTCCCCTTCGCAGTAGCAGAGCCATTGGCACCAGGCGCGGAACAGCCGCCGCTCCAGCTGCCGCAGCGGCAGCACATCCGGATCCGAGAGCCCCTGGCCCAGGGGGCCGAAGCTGCGCTCCAGGGCCTCAAGGATCACATCGCTCTCGGTGATCAGGCGGCCGTCGAGCTCCAGGGCCGGCAGCATGCCGGAGGGCACCTTCTCGGTGAACCAGCGCTCCTTGTCGCCGTAGCAGAACATCGTGACCTTGCGGATCCGATACGGGATCCGCTGCTCCTCCAGCCACAGCCACACCTTCTGGCAGTAGGGGCACCAGGCGTGGTGGTCGCGGTAGAGGGTGACGCGCACCTCGCGCTCCGGCCGGCCGAACAAGCGCAGCTGGGCCTGGGGGTTGGTGGGCCCATCGGTGCGCCAGCGCTGCAGCTCGGCGTCGCTCTGGGGCGGCAGCAGCTCCTCGAGGTCGGCCCAGGGCAGGGGGACCGTGGTCAACGCCGCCCTATTGGTCTCGGCCGTGTTGATCTCGGCCGTGTGGAACGCGGCATCGGAGGGGGACGGCACGGCGGAGCAACGGTGTGGGGCTGTTCTAAGCAATCGCACCCATGGCGCGGCAATCTGGCCCCTGAGCGATCCCTCCGCAGCCCCCAACCGCCCCATGGCCCAACCCTTTGATCTGGTGGTACTCGGCGCCGGCTCCGGCGGCCTGGCGGCGGCCAAGCGCGCCGCCTCCCACGGCGCGCGGGTGGCGATTGTGGAGGGGGATCGGGTGGGCGGCACCTGCGTGATCCGCGGCTGCGTGCCCAAGAAATTGCTGGTGTAC
This sequence comes from Vulcanococcus sp., assembly GCA_044360095.1. GTDB lineage: Bacteria > Cyanobacteriota > Cyanobacteriia > PCC-6307 > Cyanobiaceae > Vulcanococcus. The sequence continues at coordinate 9,432 of JBIKKZ010000001.1, forward strand.
GGCTCCGCCCTGCGCCACCTGCTGGCGGATGCCCCCAGCTACGGCTGGAGCGTGGGCCCCACCCAGGCCAACAGCGCCGAGCTGCTGCGGCGCGTGCGGGCGGAGGTGGATCGGCTCAACCAGCTGCACATCGGCTTCCTGGAGAAGGCGGGGGTGGAGCTGGTGCGGGGCTGGGGGCGCCTGGCGGATGCCCGCAGCGTGGCCGTGCACGACGCCAACGGCCAGGAGCAGCGGCGGCTGCAGGCGCAGCGCATCCTCATCGCCGTGGGGGGCCGGCCCCATCGCCCCGCCATCCCCGGTGCGGAGCTGGGCTGGGTGAGCGACGACCTGTTTGAACTGGAGCGCTTCCCCGAGCGGGTGGTGGTGGTGGGTGCCGGCTTCATCGCCTGCGAATTCGCCTGCATCCTCAACGGCCTGGGGGTGGCGGTGACCCAGCTGGTGCGCGGCGATCACCTGCTGCGGGGTTTTGATCGGGAGGCGGCCCAGGCGGTGCAGGAGGCGATGCAGGCCGACGGCATCGACATCCGACTGGCCCACAGCCCGGCGACCATCGAAGGGCAGCCCGGCGACCTCACCTTGATCACCGAAGGCGGCGAGCGGATCGGCTGCAACGGCGTGCTGCTGGCCACCGGCCGCCGGCCGTTCCTGGAGGGGCTCAACCTGGAGGCCGCCGGCGTGGCCATGGCGGGCCACCGCATTCCGGTGGATGCGAATCAGCGCACCAACGTGCCCCACATCTACGCCGTGGGAGACGTGACCGACCGCATCAACCTCACGCCGGTGGCGATCGATGAAGGGCGCGCCCTGGCGGACAGCATCTGGGGCGGCAAACCGCGGCAGGTGGACCACAGCCTGGTGGCCAGCGCCGTGTTTTCGCAGCCGGAGCTCTCCGGCGTGGGGCTCACCGAAGAGCAGGCGATCGAACGGCATGGGGCCGACGGCATTCGGGTGCACCGCGCCCGCTTCCGCCCCATGAGCCAGGCCCTGCCGGCCACAGGCCCCAAGGTGCTGCTGAAGCTGATCGTGGAGCGGGCCAGCGGCCGAGTGCTCGGATGCCACATGGTGGGCGAGCACGCCGCCGAAATCATCCAGATGGCGGCGATCGCCATCGGCATGGGTGCCACGAAGGACGACTTCGACCGCACCATGGCGCTGCACCCCAGCGTCGCCGAAGAATTCGTGACGATGCCCAACTGATGGCACCGATGCGGCCCCTCAAGGCGTCGGGCAGGGGCTAGCGGGCCATCAGCCCAGGGGCTGCAGATCCTCGAAGCGGAACATCTGGCGGCCGGCGGGGGTGTCGCCAAAGGCCTCGGTTTCCACCACCCGCTCGCTCAGCACCCAGGGGCCGTCGCCGGTGAGCGGCACGAAGGTGTCGGTGAAGCGGCTGAGGCCGCCGCGGGCTTCGCCGGTGGCGGGGTCGGCGTATTGGCTGGTGTAGCTGCGGCTGAGGTAGCCGCGGCCGGTGTCGGTGGTGCTCTCGGTGAAGATGGTCACCACGGTGCCGTGGATGTGGCGGTGCACCATCGTCACCACATCATCTTTGATGCGATAGCGATCACCGGCGTTCTTGCCGCCCACGATCACCTCGGTGCCCACCGCATCGGTGTCACCGGCGGTGAAGGTGTTCTCGCCGTGGGTCTGCTCAAAGCTGCGGCGCACCCGGTGGATCGCCACCTCCCAGAGCTGCGAGGCCACGGCCTTGTGGATCTCTTCGGTATCGATGCCCTCCACCTGGGCCTTGAGGTCAGCGCCCACCTGGAAGGAGCCCTCCGCCCGCTGGTCGCCCTGCTCCCACACGCAGCGGCCGCTGTAGCCGCCGAAGCCCGGATCCCAGGTGTAGCGGTTTTCGTAGGCGGCGCGGAAGGCGGCGGTGCAGTCGCTGCCGGCAGCGATCGCGGAAGTGCTCGAGGCGGGGGCGACAGTCACGGCAGGGCGAGCGGAAAACGTGGTGTGGGGTGAGGTTCACCCATGGCCAACCTAGGAGCTCTGGCCCCGGCTCAACCCCAGCAACTCAGGGGGTTAGCTTACCAAGCCGAGTTCGGCTTCCACCCACTCGAGAATCTGGGATGCAGCCTGCATCGCTGCGCCGGCATCTTCAGCCCCGAAAACATCCATGGGTGCCATGTCACCCAGGGCATCGGGGTAGCGGGTGGGGGCGTACAACTTGTCCAACAGGCGTGCCTGCTGGGCCCAGCGCAGTGGGGCCTCACCGCCCAGTTCCTGCAGCAATGCCGCCAGTGAATGGCTGCGCAGATCCTGATCGCGGTCGGCCAATAAGGCCTTGAGGGCTTTCTCCGCTGCCTGTAGGGCCTGGAAACAACTGTGGCTCCAGTCGCCGGAATCGGCGAGCACCTGCGCGGCCCGGGCATCGGCCCTTGCCTGACGACTCCACAACAGAGCACGGGCGCGGGCGGACTCGCGGCTCATGGGAACGCCGAACCATCCATCAGGGGCCTGGCCTCGCGCTTCACCGAACGCCAAAACGGCGAATCCCCATGCCGGGCCAAGAGCGACGGCGAGGCCACCAAGGGTTGCACAGGCAACTCGCAATCGCCGATCGCATCCAACGCCTGCCCGTAGGCCTGCAGCACAGGCACCCCCTCGAGCCCTTCAATCAAGAGATCAATGTCGGAGCGACGGCTCTGGGAACCGCGAGCCCAGCTGCCAAACAACCAGAGCCCGTCTGGCTGAAGCCGCGACACCAGCCTCTCCAACACGGGTATCAAGGCCGGCCGGAGCTCCTCGGGCAGGTTGTTGATCACCAAGGCCATGGGTCAAGGCTAGGTGCTCCCAACCCGGGCTTTCACGGAGGTGCCAACAGCCCAGACCACGATTGCACTCAGCAATCCGCACGCGCTCGTGACCTGAGCAGCGCCGCCACCCCCTACGGGTGAATGTCCTGCAGGGCGGCCACCTGCAGCTGTTGGGCCTGCAGGGCGGCGATGCCCTCCACGGCGGCGCGGGCGCCGGGCAGGGTGGTCACGGTGGTCACGGCGTAGTCGATGGCGGCGCGGCGCAGGTATTTGTCGTCGTGGGCGGCTTGGCGGCCCACCGGCGTGTTGATCACCAGCTGGATCTCGCCGGAGCGGATCGCGTCCTCAATGTTGGGGCGGCCCTCGTGCACCTTGAGGATCGTGTCCACCGCCAGGCCGGCGGCCACCAGGCTGCGGGCGGTGCCGGCGGTGGCCACCAGGCGAAAGCCCATCTGCGCCAGCCGCTGGGCCACGGGCACCAGGGCCGGCTTGTCGCGGTCGTGGGTGGAGAGGAACACCGTGCCGCCGGTGGGCAGGGCCTCACCGGCCCCCAGCTCCGCCTTGGCGTAGGCCAGGCCAAAGCTCGCTGCGGTGCCCATCACCTCGCCGGTGCTGCGCATCTCGGGCCCCAGGATGGAATCGGCGCCGGGGAAGCGCTTGAACGGCAGCACCGCCTCCTTCACGGCCTGCAGTGGCGGCTTGGGTTCAGCGGTGAGGCCCAGCTCCGCCAGGCTGCGGCCGGCCATGATCTGGCTGGCCACCTTGGCCAGGGGCACGCCGGTGGCCTTGGCCACAAACGGCACCGTGCGCGACGCCCGGGGGTTGGCCTCGATGATGTAGACGTCGCCATCCTTCACGGCGAACTGCAGGTTGATCAGGCCATTCACCTGCAGCGCCAGGGCCAGCGCTTTGCTCCACTGGCGGATCGTGGCCAGGGCCTCGGCCTCCAGGCTCACCGAGGGCAGCGCACAGGCGGAATCGCCAGAGTGCACACCGGCCGGCTCGATGTGCTCCATCAGGCCACCGATCACCACGGTGCCGGTGGCGTCACAGAGGGCATCCACATCCACCTCGGTGGCGTTCTCCAGGTACTGGTCGATCAGCACCGGGTGGTCGGGCTCCACGTTCACCGCCTCCACCATGTAGCGGTTGAGCTCCTCCTCGCCGTACACCACCTCCATGGCGCGGCCGCCGAGCACATAGCTGGGGCGCACCACCACCGGGTAGCCCACCCGATCGGCCACGGCGCGGGCCTCTTCTTCGCTGCGGGCCAGGCCGTTGCGGGGCTGGCGGATCTCCAGGCGCCGCAGGATCGCCTCAAATTGCTCGCGGTCTTCGGCGGTGTCGATCGATTCGGGGGAGGTGCCCCAGATACGGGTGCCGGTGGCCTGGCCGGCGGGGGTCGCCAGCCAGCGCAACAGCGGAATCGCCAGCTTCAGCGGCGTCTGGCCGCCGAACTGCACGATCACCCCCTCCGGGTGCTCCGCCTCGATCACGTTGAGCACGTCCTCCAGGGTGAGTGGCTCGAAGTAGAGGCGATCGCTGGTGTCGTAATCGGTGGACACCGTTTCCGGGTTGCTGTTCACCATCACCGTGGCCAGCCCCTCGGCCTGCAGCGCGAAGGAGGCATGCACGCAGCAGTAGTCGAACTCGATGCCCTGGCCGATGCGGTTGGGGCCGCCCCCCAGGATCATCACCTTGCGGCGGTGTTCGGGCTGCACCTCGCTCTCGGGCGGGATCAGCTCGAGGCTGCCGTCGTCGCGCAGACGCTCCAGCGGCCGCTCGTAGGTGGCGTAGTGGTACGGGGTGCTGGAGGCGAACTCGGCGGCGCAGGTGTCCACGGTTTTGAACACCGCGTTGACCCCCAGGGCCTGGCGGTGGTCGCGCACCTGCAGCTCGTGGCTGCCGGTGGCCCAGGCGATCTGCCGGTCGGAGAAGCCCAGCTGCTTGAGCTCCAGCAACGCCTCGGCCGGCAGGTCAGCCAGGGCGCGGCCGCGGAGCAGGCGCGTTTCCGCCTCCAGGATGTGGCGCAGCTTGGCCAGAAACCACGGGTCGATTGCCGAGATGCGGTGGATGTCGGCATCGCTGTAGCCGGCCACCATCGCCGTGCGCACCGCGAAGATGCGGTCGGGGGAGGGGGTGCGCAGCTGCCGCTCCAGCTCGGCGCGCTCGGGCTCGGCATCGGGGCGGTCGCAGCCCCAACCGGAATGGCCCGTTTCCAAGGAGCGCAGCGCCTTCTGGAACGACTCCTCGAAGCAGCGGCCGATGGCCATCGCCTCCCCCACCGATTTCATCGCCGTGGTGAGCACCGCCGGGCTGCCGCGGAACTTCTCAAACGCGAAGCGCGGGATTTTGGTGACCACGTAATCAATGGTGGGCTCGAAGCAGGCGGGCGTTTTGCCGGTGATGTCGTTGAGGATTTCGTCGAGCGTGTAGCCCACCGCCAGGCGGGCGGCGATCTTGGCGATCGGGAAGCCGGTGGCCTTGGAGGCCAGGGCTGAGGAGCGCGACACGCGCGGGTTCATCTCGATCACGATCACGTCGCCATTGGCGGGGTTGATCGCGAACTGGATGTTGCTGCCGCCGGTGTCCACGCCGATCTCGCGGATGATCGCGATGGCCTGGTCGCGCAGGCGCTGGTATTCGCGGTCGGTGAGGGTCTGGGCGGGGGCCACGGTGATCGAGTCGCCGGTGTGTACCCCCATGGGGTCGAGGTTTTCGATCGAGCACACGATCACCACGTTGTCGGCGGTGTCGCGCATCACCTCCAGCTCGAATTCCTTCCAGCCCAGCAGCGATTGCTCGATCAGGATCTGGCGCACCGGGCTGGCGTCGAGGCCGCTGAGGCAGATGGATCGAAATTCCTCCGGGTTGTAGGCGATGCCACCGCCCGATCCCCCCAGGGTGAAGGCGGGACGAATGATGCGGGGGTAGCTACCGATCTGGTCGCCCACCGCCTCGGCTTCCTCCAGGCTGGTGGCGATGCCGGAGGGGCACACGGCCACGCCGATGCGCTCCATGGCCTGCTTGAACAGGTCGCGGTCCTCCGCCTTCTCGATCGCCGCCAGGTCGGCGCCGATCAGCTCCACGCCGTAGCGCTCCAGGGTGCCGTCCTTGGCGAGGGCCACCGCCAGGTTGAGGGCGGTCTGCCCGCCCATGGTGGGCAGCAGCGCATCCGGGCGCTCCTTCTCGATCACCTGCCGCACCACATCCGGGGTGAGCGGCTCGATGTAGGTGCGATCCGCCATGTCCGGATCGGTCATGATCGAAGCGGGGTTGCTGTTCACCAGCACCACCTCAAAACCCTCCGCCCGCAGGGCCTTGCAGGCCTGGGTGCCGGAGTAATCGAATTCGCAGGCCTGACCGATCACGATCGGACCCGAACCCAGCAGCAGGATGCGACGCAGATCCGTGCGACGGGGCATGGGCGAGGGCAGGCAGCCAAACCTGCCTAGCCTCTCACGGGGCCCTTGGCGCCGCTGTTCGCGCCAGCCCTGAAGCCACCGGCCGCTCTGGCTAGTGTTGGGAGCGATACAGGGTGAAGGCTTCATGAGCGAACTCCAGCGCCTGAAGGGGCTGCTGCCTCCCGAGATGCAGAGCTGGGTGTTTGTGGAAGCCGCCGCCTCGGCGGATCCGCCGTTGATCACGATCGAAGAGATCGGCCGCGACGAGGTGGAGATCCAGGTGGACCTGGAGAAGTGGGACCTGCTTGCCCTCGACCACCGCAACCTGCTCTTCTGGCACGAAGTGGGCCGCGTGCAGAACGACGCCGTGCCGCGCGACGGCTGGGAGATGGCCGCCCTGGCCATCGGCCTGGGGGGCGCCATCGGGGAACTGTGGGTGCAGGACGGCCTGCTGCTGCTGATGGCCCTGGGGCTCTCCGGCTTCGCCGGCTACCGCCTCTACCTCAAGAACAATTCCGAGAAGCGCCTGCAGGACGCCATCGCCGCCGACGAGCGGGCCATCGACCTGGCCTGCCGGTTTGGCTACAGCCTGCCCAACGCCTACAAGAGCCTGGGCGGTGCCCTCAAGGAGCTGGTGGAGCAGACCCGCAAGAAGAAAAAACGCGGCTTCTACGAAGACCGGCTTGAGGCGCTGCGCAAGAGTGCCGACAAGGCCCGCGCCGAAATGGCCCAGCAGCAGGGGTCCCGCCAATCCGTGAGCAGCGAGAACGTGTATGGCTGAGGCCCTCGACCCCGCCACAGCGGCCAAGCCCAGCCCCGACCCCCGCCGCGCCCGTCTGGCGCTCGACGACAGCAAGGCCCTGGCCCTGCTGGCCGCCGACGCCTGCGACGACCGCAAGGCCGGCGACATCGTGCTGATCCGCGTGGAGGAGATCTCCTCGATCGCCGATTGGTTTGTGATCGCCAGCGGTTTCTCCGATGTGCAGGTGCGCGCCATCGCCCGCTCCGTGGAGGACAAGCTCGAGGAGCACACCGGCAGGCTGCCCCTGCGCAAGGAGGGGCTCAAGGAGGGGCGCTGGATCCTGCTGGATTACGGCGAAATGATCGTGCACGCCCTCACCCCCGACGAGCGCAGCTACTACGACCTGGAATCCTTCTGGGGCCACGGTGAGACGGAGCGGTTCGTAGGGTCGGGCGATGCCCCGACGGCCTGAGGCCGCAGCCCCATGGCCGCCCCGGATCCCCTGCCCGAGCTGAGCGACCTGGCCTGCCCGGTGCCTCCGGAGCAGCGGCCGCTGCAGCAATACCAGGAGCTGCAGGCGTCGTGGTTTTTCGTGTGGCCCCACAACGGCAACACCGGCCTGGCGGTGCCGTTGCTGCGCAGCTGGCTGATCGTGTTGCCGATCACGCTGCTGGTGGCCAGCGGCAGCTGGACCCTGCGCCACGAGCTGGTGCGGCTGGTGCTGGCGGGCATGGTGGCGGCCCTGGTGGTGCCGCTGCTGATGCTGGTGCGGCAGTGGCTGGGGTGGACCAACCTGCAGCGCCGGCTGATGGCCACCGCCATCGAATACGAGGAATCGGGCTGGTACGACGGCCAGGTGTGGGAAAAGCCCGTGGCCTGGCGGCAACAGGACCTACTGGTGGCCACCCATGAGGTGCGGCCGGTGCTGCTGCGGCTGCAGCAGGCGATGGCCATCACCGCGGCGTTGCTGCTGGTGGGGTCGAGCCTCTGTCAGGCTCTCTGAGCGAGACGGGCCACCGCCCAGATGAGTTTCAGCAGCTTCGGCACGGGCGTGGGATCCAGCGGCCGCACCATGGCGCCGATCCTGGAGGTGCGGCTCACCCGCCATGGCATCACCGAATCGGTGCACCGGGTGCATGCGGTGGTGTGCGACCAGCGCGGCCGGGTGCTGATGCGGGCCGGCGATCCCCAGCAGCTGAGCTTCATCCGTTCGGCCCTCAAGCCCTTCCAGGCCCAGGTGTTCGTGAGCAGCGGCGCCGCCGACCAGGGCAACCACGACGAGCGGGCCCTGGCGATTGCCTGCGCCTCCCACGCCGGCGACGCCGTGCAGGCGCGCGAGGCGTTCAAAATTCTGTGGAAGGCGGACATCGAAACCGAGCAGCTGCAATGCCCCACCCCGGCCGGGCGCCAGAGCCCGCTGGAGCACAACTGCTCGGGCAAACACGCCGCCTTCCTGGCCACCTGCAAACGCATGCAGTGGCCGCTGGAGAGCTACATGCAGCCCGACCATCCCCTGCAGCAACAGGTGCTCAAGCGGGTGGGCGAACTGCTGGGCATGCCCGGCGCTGAGCTGGTCACCGCCCGCGACGATTGCGGCGTGCCGACCCTGCAGCTGCAACTGGCCCAGATGGCGCTGCTGTTTGCCCACCTGGGGGCCAGCGAGGAGCCGGATCTGGAGCGGCTGAGCCGGGCGATGCTCACCCATCCGGAGCTGGTGGCCGGCGAAGGCCGCTTCGACACCGCCGTGATGCGCAGCGGCCACGGCCAGGTGCTCAGCAAAGGGGGCGCCGAGGGCATCCAGTGCCTGAGCCGCGTCGGTGAGGGCCTTGGCCTGGCCATCAAAGTGGAAGACGGCGCCAGCCGCGCCAAACACGCCGTGGCCCTGCAGCTGATGCGCCAGCTGGAGTGGCTCACCCCCTCCACCCTGGAGGAGCTGGGGCAGCGGTTTCTCGAGCCCAGCCCCGGCGTGAAACTCGAGGTGAGCGGCGAACTGCGCTTCGACAACGGCCGCTGAGCGCTGAACGCCCAATCCAGGATGCGGGTCGGGTCGCGGTCGAATCCCTGCGGCTGCTGGCGGTCGGTGCGGCGGATTGCCGCTGTCCAGGGTTGGGACCACTTGCGCAGCGGTTTGGTACCACCCTTGGACACGCCGCACCCCTCCACGCGGCACCCCTGGGCACGCCGCACCAGCAGGACCCGCTCAGCCGTGCTCAGCCCCCCAGCGCGTCGCGCTCGAACTGGGCCGCGGCGGCCTCGGTGGGCGCCACCGCGAACAGGGCCTCGGCGATGGCCGGGCTGATGGTGAAGGTGTCGAGGCCTTCGGCCGCCAGGCGGGCCAGGTCGTTGGGGCTGCGCAGGCTGGCCACCAGCAGCCGCAGCGGTGAGCCCACCCCCGCCACGCAGCGCTGCATGCGCACCAGCTCGCCGTGGCCGTCGCGGCCCAGGTCGCCGATGCGGCCCAGGTAGGGGGCGATGTACTCCGCCCCAAGGGCCGCCGCCAGCAGCACCTGGGCCGGCTCATAGCAGGCGGTGAAGGTGATGGCGTGGCCTTCGGCAATCAGGGCGCGGGCGGCATCGGCGCCGGCGCGGGTGATCGGCAGCTTCACCCAGATGCGCCCGGGGGCCAGGGCGGCCAGGGCGCGGCCGCAGCCGAGCAGATCGTGCCCCCAGGCCTGCAGGTGCAGCTCCTGGGCCCCCAGGGCCAGGGCATCGGCGGTGAGCTCCGCCAGCCGCTCCAGCGTGCAGGGCTGGGCCGCCCTCAGCAGCAGCGTGGGGTTGGTGGTGATGCCCCGAAACAGGCCGCTCGGCAGCCACTGCCGCCAGGCCTGCGGATCAGCGCAATCAAGGAACAAACGCAGCGTCATGGGGCGGTTCCGGCCCGCCCATCCTGCTCCCGTTGCCGCCCGGAAAGCCCGTGGTGTAGGGTCGTTTGGTCGACGCGGGGTAGAGCAGTCTGGTAGCTCGTCGGGCTCATAACCCGAAGGTCGGTGGTTCAAATCCGCCCCCCGCCACCATTTCCACAAGCCCCGGCCTTCCTGGAAGCGCCGGGGCTTTTTGATGCCTGTCAGCCCCCCTGCCATGGTCAGCCCCGCCAGCACGCCCGACGCGATCCCCGACGCGATCGTCGTGGGATCCGGGGCCACCGGCGGGGTGGCTGCCCTGGCCTTGGCCCGGGCGGGCCTGCGGGTGCTGGTGCTGGAGGCGGGGCCGGAGCTCACGGCACCGCGGGCCTTCGGCAGCGAGCCGCTCAACAGCCTCAAACGCGTCGCCAGCCTCAGCGCCGGCCGCCAGGGCATCGCCGCCCAGCATCCGGGCTACTGGAAAGCCAACCCGGAGCTGTATGTCGACGAAGTCGACAACCCCTACAGCACCCCCGCCGATCGCCCCTTCCTCTGGAGCCGCGGCCGCCAGGTGGGGGGCAAGAGCCTCACCTGGGGGGGGATCACGCTGCGGCTCTCGGATTTCGAATTCGCCGCCGCCGAGCGCGATGGCCACGGCCACAGCTGGCCGATCCGCCACGCCGACCTCGACCCCTGGTACAGCCAGCTTGAAACCCTGCTGCAGGTGCACGGCCAGTGCGATGGCCTGCCCCAGCTGCCGGACGGCTGCTACCAGCCCCCCCTGCCCCTCACCCCCGGCGAGCACCACCTGCAGCGCTGCATCGGCCGCGACCTCGACCTGCCCCTGATCCCCTCCCGCGGCTTCCGCCTGCGGCGCCCCGCCGAGGGCCCCTGGCCCCGCTCCTGCTCCCAGGGGGGCGCCCTGGCGGCGGCCCTGGCCACGGGCCGTGTGCGGGTGCAAAGCCAGGCGGTGGTGAGCCACGTGCTGGTGGATCAACGCAGCGGCCGCGCCCAGGGGGTGGAGTGGGTGGATGCCCGGCCAGGCCGCAGCCGCGGCAGCCGCCACCAGCAGCGGGCCGCCCTAGTGGTGCTGTGCGCCTCCACGATCGAGAGCCTGCGGCTGCTGCTGCACTCCCAGCAACTCGGCCAACTGGACGAGGTGAGCGGCCTGCTGGGGCAGGGGCTGATGGACCACATCTCCGCCAGCAGCTTCTTTGCCCTGCCGCCCCAGCCGCCCGCCGGCGCCACGGAGCTGTCGGGGGCCGGCAGCTGCTTCATCCCCAACACCGTGAACCTGGGGAACGGTTGCAGCCCCGATGCCCCCACCGATTTCCGGCGCGGCTATGGGCTCTGGTGCGGCGTGCAGCGCTTTGACCCGCCGGCGCCGTTGAAGCGGCAGCGGCAGGCGGCGATCGGTTTTCTGATCGGCCATGGGGAGGTGCTCAGCCAGACCCACAACCGCGTGAGCCTGCACCCGCGGCGCTGCGACGCCTGGGGGATCCCCATCGCCCACATCGATTGCCAGTGGGGGGAAAACGAGCAGAGGATGGTGGCCCACATGCAGGCGCGCATGCAGGCGGTGGTGGCCAGCGCCGGCGGCACGATCCAGCCGCTGCAGGAGCTGTTTGTGCTGCCGCTGCTGGAGCCCCTGGTGCGCAATAGCGCCGCCCTGGCCCCTGGCGCGGCACCGCCGGGCTATTACATCCACGAGCTGGGGGGAGCGCCCATGGGCACCAGCGAGGCCACCGGCGTGCTCAACCCCTGGAACCAGCTTTGGCGCACCCCGAACCTGTTGGTGAGCGACGGCAGCTGCTGGCCCAGTGCCGGCTGGCAAAGCCCCACACTCACGGAAATGGCGATCACCTGGCGCGCCTGCGACCACGCCGCCCAGGCCCTCAAGCGGGGTGAGCTTTAGCTGACCAACCACCGGATTTAGTGTCAACCACCACAACCGGGCCCAGGGGTGGGGCGCACACTATGCGGGCGACCTTTCACGGGTCGGGCAAGGGAGAAACACCAAGCGGGAGCTCAACCCTCCCGCTTTTTTGTGTGCAACCAGCGGCGCGATTGGCGGCCGCCCCCGTTCACTCCCCCGGCTGCAGAAACAGTCCGTTGAGGTAGTGCTGGGCCACGCAACCATCGCTGCAGCCGTTCTGGAACAGGAAGCCCGCCAGGGCGGAGGTGATCACGCGGTATTGGTCCCAATCCGGGCGGGTGCTCAGGAAGGTGCGCATGCCGTCGAACAGGGCCTCGGGCACCTCCGCCTCGAGGCTGATGCGCGGGGCCGGCTGGGGATCCTGATTGTCCTGCTTGTGGAGGCAGCGCTGGAGGTGATCCCTGGCGTGGTCCTGATCCAGCGGCTGCTGGGTTTTCAGTTCCAGGGCGTCGTGGTCCAAGCGTGCTTCTCCGTCGCGATGGGGCCAGCAAACCGCAGCGGCCGCACCAGCGTCAACGCGGCTCGGCCAGGCCAGAATCATCCTGAAACCACATGAGACTGCCTGGCACCCAGGGGATCTCAGGGATGGTTTGTTGAGGCTTAGCAGGCCGAATAGCAGCGGCGTGGGGCCTGTCAAGTTCAATCCGAACGGGAACGTCCTATCCCCAGAATCGCCGTGATCGGGACCCAGCACGCCCGCCACCCTGTGGAAAATGCCAGGCCCTCCCGTGGAAAACCCCGCAGAGCTGGGGAATCGATTTTTCGATTAGCAGGGCTTATGTGAGCAGGTCTCGTGCGACCCGGGTGAGCCCGAGACGGATGAGCGGCAGAAATGCCTCAGTTGTCTTCGGATTTGTCGCGCGGTTTGTAAAGGGTGCGCGGCCCCAGGGGGTGGTCGGCGTGGGGATAGGGAGCGTGGGTGTGGCCGTGGTCATGGCCGTGATCGTGGGAATGGCCGTGGTCATGGCCGTGATGGTGATGGCCCATCGGGATCGGGATGCCATCGGGCTGGCAGGCGCCGGTGCATTCGTGCTCGCACAGGGTGCAGGCCTCCACCAGGCCCTCCACGTGGTGGTGGTGGCTCTGCTGCGGCGCCCCCACCTCGGTTTCGAAGCCCAGCACCTGGGCGCGGTATTTGCACAGGGAGCAGTTCATCTGCGTCTCACCGCGCACCACCTCCTGCACCCGCTCCAGGAAGGTGTCGATCACCAGGGGGTGGTCGCCCAGGTAGGAGGCCTCGAGGAACTCCACCTCCGGGTGGTCGGCCGCCACCAGCTGGGTGTGCTGGCGGATGCGGCTCACCAGCACCCCCGAAAACAGGAAGTAGGGGAACACCACGATGCGCTTGAAGCCCAGCCGCACCACGTGGCGCAGCCCCGGCTCCACCAGCGGGAAGGTGACCCCCGAATACACCGTTTCGCCCCAGCCGAAGCCAAAGCCCTCCACCAGCATGCGCGTCACCTTCGACACGTTGGAGTTGGCATCCGGATCGGAGGAGCCGCGGCCCACCACCACCAGCAAGGTTTCGCTGAGGGGCACCGCCGTGGACGCCCCATCGAGGGCCTCCCGGATGCGGGCTCCGGCGGCCAGGATCATGCTGCGGTCGACCCCCAGCTCGCGGCCGTAGTCGATGCGCAGCCCCGTTTCAGCGGCGTAGGTGTTGAGCACCGAGGGGATGTCGTTCTTGGCGTGGCCGGCGGCGAACAACATGCCGGGCACCGCCAGCACCCGCTTCACCCCCTGCTGCCGCAGGCTCTCGAGCCCATCGCGCAGGATCGGCCGCGCGAATTCCAGATAGCCGTATTCCACCGGCAGCTGCGGCAGCCGGCGGCGCAGCCCCGCCGCCAGCTGGGCGAATTCCCCCACCGCCTGGCGGTTGCGGCTGCCGTGGCCGCAGATCAACACCCCCACCGGTCCGCCCTCCACATGCTCCAGGGCGCTGGCGGGGCCGCTGGCAAGGTTGGGATCGAACGGCTCAGGGAGCGACATGGGACGGTGCGCCTGGCCCGACCCTAGATGCAGCCCTTTCGGAGCCGGGAATTAGGGTGCGCACCATCCACCTGGCGATTGCAGCGTGCAGACCAGCGAGAACAACCGCGCCGGCGAACTCAAGGATCTGGGTTGGAGTCCTGAAGACGTTCGCAAATACGAAGAGCTCTGGGAATACCGCCAGCGCTGGGGCGCCATCAACCTGGAGCGGGAAGACCGACTTTTCCTGCGCAAGGCGGAAGCGGCCCTGCCCAAGCTCTCCAGCGGCAAGGGCTCCGAAAAGAAGCGCCTGCAGGACAAATCCCACTACCGCTGGCTGAGCTTCTACCTCGACGCCATGCAGGCCAGCCCTGTGGAAACGGGCCTCAAGGCCGGCGAGCGGGGCGCCTGGCCGGTGCTGCTGGAGCAGGAGCTGCGGGCGCTAGACCACTACGCACCGGTGCTCGGCCTGCCCGACACCCTCAAGGCCAAGGAGCTGCTGCCGATCCGCGAGCAACTGATCCAGCAGGCGGCCGCCGGCGCCACGGTGCTGCAGTTTGATTTCGTGGAGCCCCTGGAGGCGCTGAAGCGCCAGGAAAGCACCAGCTGGAAGC
>JBIKKZ010000059.1:0-7821 GCA_044360095.1 Vulcanococcus sp.
TTGTCTCCAGGTTATTGCCACCGCCGGCCATGGCCCATGGGCTCATGGCTTGATCGGTTGCAGCAGGCGCTGCAGCTTGAGGGCCATGGCCCAGCACTCGGTGGATTCCGGGTGGTCTTGCTCTTCACTGATCACCGAAATCTGGCACCGGTGGGTGCGCGAATCCTTCCAGCGCAGCGTCACCTGCACCGCCCGGTGCCGTTCCTGGCGGGGCAGGTTGTGCTGTTCCCAAAGCTGGAATTGTTCATCGCTCTGGCGAGGGTCGAGCTGCAGGCCCAGGCTGGAATGGAACAGGCCTTTCAAGCGCACCAGATGGCCTGGATGCACGCTGGTGACCCATGAAACCTGGGGCATGGTCCGCCCTCCTGGGAGCGGATTCAGCCTCTCAGTGATTGGGCCATTGGCGTGTGTTGTGCTTAACGCCGGGGCCCCAGGGGGTGGCCTTTGTGCTGCTTGCCACGCGGTGCTGTGTTCCGATGCGCGTTGAGGCTCGGTGCTGCCCTGGTTGGATGGCCGCAAGCCAACGGAACGCCTGTGGCCTGCAAGGGTTGGATGAGCCATGTGCTGCCCGCTGTTGCCATCGGTGTTGCGCTTGTGGTGCCGGCGGCGGCCCGGGTGGAAGCCCAGCCATCCCAGGTGTTGTTGATGCGCCATGGCCACAAGGATCCCAACCGAGGCGACTTCAACCTCTCCCCCCAGGGGTTCCAGCGGGCCCAGGCCTTGGCCATTGCGCTGCCCGTTTGTTTTGGCCCCGTTGCGCGGATTCTCACCTTTGTGATGGATCCCGACACCAGCAAAAACGCCCGCAGCTATCAAACGGCGGTGCCGCTGGCGGTGGCCACGGGCGTGAACATCCGCATCATGGGCGACGGGCGGGAGCAATCTCGGCGGCTGGGGGAGCAGATCCGGCGTGAACCGCTCTACCGCGGGCAACTGGTGGCGGTGTTCTGGGAGCACCGCCACCTCCCTGAGCTGGCGGCCGGCCTGGGCTGGCCCGACATGGCGCCGATCGCCGACAACGACTTCGATCGCCTCGATCAGCTCATCTACACCAACGCCTCCTCGCCGCCGCAGGTGAGACGCCTGAGCCAGCAACGCCTGCTGGATGGCTCCGAACCCTGCAGCAGAGCCGCCTCCCTCCGCGACACACCATGACCCTCCGCGCCACCACCTTCGGCCCCCTGCTCACCCTGCTGCTCTGGGTGTGGCCGTTGCCCGTGCAGGCCCAGCCCAGCCGCGATGTGAAGGCCTACGCCCAGGGGATCGTGCTCGACAGCAAGGCGCTGCTGCAGGCCATGGGCCCGCCGCCCGCCGCCGGCAGCGAAGCGGCCAGCAATGATCTGGCGATCCTGCTCTGGCTGCAGGGCTCCCGAACCCCTGAGATGGAAGCCAACACCTGGCTCACCCTCGACCGCAACCCCATGCTGTTCAGCCGCGCTCTGGGCGTTGATCTGCAACAGACAACCCCGACGCTCGACGCCGGATTGATGGCCTTCCTCACGCCCATCAATGCGGTGATGGGGCGTTTCAAACGCGACTTTGGCCGCCCGCGACCGTTTATTCAGTATTCGCAGATTCAGCCCTGCCTGCCGCGGGAAGCCTCCGCCTCCTACCCATCCGGCCATTCCACCTGGTATCGGGCCACCGCAGAGCTGTTGGCCGACCTGATCCCAGAGCGCCGGGAGCGTCTGCTGTCGGTGGGCTACCACGGTGGAGCCAGCCGGGCCACCTGCGGCGCCCATTTCCCCTCCGATGTGGAGGCTGGCCAGCGGCTCGGGGCCGCCGCCGCCCGCCAGGTGATCGCCACACCCCAGTGGCAGGCCTTTCGCCAGGATCCAGCCCTTCAGGCTGAATTGGAGACGTTGCGGCGGGTCCCGGCGGATCGCCTGATGATGTTGACCCGATAGATCCACCCCTGGGGTGGCGGGATGCTCAGGGCAGCTCGAGCTCCTCGACGATGGTGCAGAGCGCCGCAGAGAAGGCCTCCAGGGGCCAGCCGCGCTCCCCGCACAGATCCACTCCCCGCTGCCGCAGCAACCCATCGATCTGCCGCCACTGGCTGGGGCTCAGGGCGAAGCTGCGGCGAGCCTGGTCGGGTTGGATGTAAGGGCCCTGGTGCTCAGCCACGGGGTTGTGGCCCTGCCAGCACGGGCCCAACGCGGATGGATAACGGAGCCAAACAAGACACCACAAGAAACACGCAATGCACAGCGCTGGCCGCTGAATCGTGTTGGTGTTGTTTACTCTGAGGCGATGAAGTTGTAGTCGAGTAAAGCAGCGAAAAAGGCGAGTTTAAGGTCGGCCAGCCTGGCGCGATCGAGGGGGTTGCCCCCCGGCGCCCAATCCTCCATGGCGCCCTCGATCACCCGGTGGATCAGGGCAACGGAGCCGATGTCCAGGTCAAACTGAGCCACGTGAATCGGGGCCGTTTCGGCAGAGCCGTGTTCCACGGTTCAAGACCATTGGAATCACAGTGAAGCCATCCCTTTGGGCTGCTTTGGTGGTGATCGACACCAATGCTTCTGGAGGGTGCGCAGGGCGGCAGCCGCACGTGCCCACCGACACCCCGTTTGGGGGCTACTGAACCCACAAATCAGCGGCGCCGGCTGGATTGTTGCAGCCTGATGCTGATCAGGCCGATGCCCACCACGGCCAGCGCCAGGGTGGCTGCACCGAAGCCATGGGCTGTGGCAACGGCATGCAGCACATACCAACTGGGGATCCCCAGGCTGGCCCACAGCAGTGGTTTCAGCGCACCCATACAGCGGGAAACGGCAGCGGTGATTGCCGGCGGCGGCCCCATTGAACCCGATTGTGATGAACGAACGGTGATGGATCCCCGCGGGCCCAGCTCGGGCCGAGCGCTGGAAGCAAATCGGAAAGTTTTCAATCTTCTCCTGCGCTTCAACGGGCCTTAACGCACCGTGTTCACGGTGGTTGCACGTGTCCATGCAGCACGCCGCTGCCTGCTTCCGTGACCTCCACCCAAGATCTGCCTGCACCGTCCAGTTACGGCGATGCCCAGCGCACGGGATTAACGGCCGACGATCTCTTTGATGGGCTCACCGAGCACCTGTTTTTCAGCCAGGGGGCCAGCGCATCGGCCCCAACCGACCACGATCTCTACATGGCCTTGAGCTATGCGGTTCGGGATCGGTTGATCAGCCGCCATCTGGCCTACAAGGAGCTTCTTCGCCGTCAGCCGGCCAAGGCCGTGGCCTATCTCTCGGCGGAGTTTCTGATCGGCCCCCAGCTCGCCAACAACCTGTTGATGCTCGGGGTGATCGATCAGGCCCGTGAGGCCGTCGCCCGCTTCCCCGGGGTCACCCTGGAGCGCATCTTGGAGGTGGAGGAGGAGCCTGGTCTCGGCAACGGTGGCCTGGGGCGTCTGGCCGCCTGCTTCATGGAATCGCTGGCCAGCCTGGAGCTGCCCGCCACGGGGTATGGCATCCGCTACGAGTTCGGCATTTTCGACCAGCTGATCGAAAACGGCTCCCAGGTGGAGATCACCGATCAGTGGCTCAAGGGCGGCTGGCCCTGGGAGTTGGTGTATCCCTACAAGTCGTGCCGCGTGGGGTTCGGCGGCCACACCACCATGCACCGCGATGGCCAGGGCCGCCTGCGGGTGCAGTGGCATCCCGCCAGCGAGGTGCTGGGCATTCCGCACGATGTTCCCGTGCTCGGATTCGGGGTGAACACCTGCGGCCGGCTGCGGCTCTGGCGGGCCGCGGCCGCGAAAAGTTTTGATTTCTCCGCCTTCAACCGCGGCGACCACCTGGCTGCGGTGGAGGAGAAGGTGAGGAGTGAGACCCTCTCCAAGGTGCTCTATCCCAACGACGGCACCGATGCCGGGCGGTCGCTGCGGCTCCAGCAGCAGCACTTCTTTGTGAGCTGCTCGCTGCAGGACATGCTGCGCAATCTGCAGACGCGCGGCCTGCCGATTACCGATTTCGAGCAGCACTGGGCTGTGCAGCTCAACGACACCCACCCCGCCATTGCGGTGGCCGAGCTGATGCGGCTGCTGGTGGATGAGCACCAGCTGGATTGGGACCAGGCCTGGGGGATCACCTCCCGATCGCTGGCCTACACCAACCACACCCTGCTGCCCGAGGCCCTGGAGTGCTGGGGGCTCGACTTGTTCGGGCGGCTGCTGCCCCGCCACCTGGAGATCATCTTCGAGCTCAATGCCCGTTTCCTGCAGCAGGTGAGGATGCGCTACCCCGGCGATGACGCCGTGTTGCGCCGGGTGTCGCTGATCGACGAGCGGGGGGCCAAGGCCGTGCGCATGGCCCACCTGGCGGCCCTTGGGGCCCATCGCATCAATGGGGTCGCCGCCCTGCACAGCGACCTGGTGCAACGGGATTTGTTCCCCGACTTTGCGGCCCTGTGGCCCGAGAAGTTCACCAACATCACCAATGGGGTGACCCCCCGGCGTTGGCTCGCCCTCTCCAACCCCCCGCTGGCGGCCCTGATGGATTCGCTGCTGGGCGGCAGCTGGCCGGTGCAGCCCCAGGGCTGGTCAGCGTTGGAGCAGTGGCAGGACGACGACGCGGTGCTGGACCGCTGGGGCGGTTGCAAGTTGGCCGCCAAGCGTCAACTCAGCAGCTTGATGGCCGAGCGCACCGGCCTGTTGGTGGATCCCACCTCCCTGTTCGACATCCAGGTCAAGCGGATTCACGAATACAAGCGCCAGCACCTCAATGCCCTGCAGCTGGTGGACCGCTACCTGCGGATCAAGGAGGGCCGCACGGAGGGTATGGCACCACGCACGGTGGTGTTCGCCGGCAAGGCCGCCCCGGGCTACGCCATGGCCAAGTTGATCATTCGCCTGATCAACGGCATCGCTGAGGTGGTCAACAACGACGCCGACTGCCGCGACCTGCTCAAGGTGGTGTTCCTGGCTGACTTCAATGTGAAATTGGCCGAGAAGATCTACCCAGCCGCCGACCTCTCCGAGCAGATCTCCACCGCCGGCCTGGAGGCCTCGGGCACCGGCAACATGAAATTCGCCATGAATGGCGCGATCACCATCGGCACGCTGGATGGGGCCAATGTGGAAATTCGCCAGCAGGTGGGCGAGGAGCATTTCCTGCTGTTTGGCCTCACCGCCGACGCGGTGCAGCAGTGGCGCAGCCAGGGCTACCGGCCCTGGGAGCTGCTGGAGGGCTCTGGCCCGCTGCAGCGGGTCTTCGAGCTGATCGGCTCCGGACAGTTCAGCCAGGGCGACCGTGAGCTGTTCCGTCCGTTGCTGGATGGCCTGGTCCATGCCGATCCCTTTTTCGTGCTGGCCGATTTCGAGGCCTACTGCCACGGCCAGCAGCGGGCCGATGCGCTGTGGCAGGTCCCCCGCAGCTGGCGGCGCTCATCGCTGCTGAACACGGCCCGCAGCGGCCTGTTCTCCTCCGACCGCGCCATCGGCGAGTACGCCGAACGGGTCTGGGGCGTCAAGCCGCTGCCCGTGGAGTTGGCCTGCAACCTGCCGACCCTCAACTGATCCCCACACCATGGCCCCCGCAAGCCGTCGCTCCAGCGATGTTCAGAACGGCGACATCCGCGATTGGATGGCCGCCGCCGCCCGTGCGCCGGTGGCCGACCCTGCGCTGACGATCCTGCGCGGGCAACAGATCCAGGCCGGACAGCGGCCCGAGGCCACCCCCGCCCAGCGCCGTGCGGCAGCACGGGCCCGCAGCCAGCTGGTGCAGGCCAATCTGCGCTTGGTGGTGTGTCTGGCCAAGCCCTACCGGGCGCGCCTGCAGCAGTCGTCGGTGCTGGAATTCGCCGATCTGTTGCAGGCGGGCACGCTGGGGTTGATCCGTGCGGTTGAGAAGTACGACCCCAGCCGTGGCTATTCCTTCTCCACCTACGCCGCCTGGTGGATCCGTCAGAGCATCCGGCGGGAAATCGAAGCCCACGACGGCCCGATCCGTCTGAGTGCGCGGCTGCACCAACTGAAACTGAAGCTGCACTTTGCCCCCGCTCACCTGCAGGGGGCGGAGCTTGCGGCCCACCTGGAGGTGTCTCCGGATCAGCTGCAGGAGCTGCTGGCCACCCTGCGGGGGGCCAAGGTGGTGAGCCTGGATCGCCCCGTGCAGATGGGCTCCGGCGATGTGTTGCCCCTCTCGGAGTGTGTGGCGGCGCCCCCCGATCAGGCCCTCACCTGGGTGGAGCTGGATGACGCCACCCAACGGCTGCGCCGCCGTGCACCGGCGGAGATGGCCGTGCTGGATCGCCTGGCCCAGGGGGAAACCGAGAGTGCGGTGGCCCGCAGCCTGGGGATCAGCCGCCAGGCCCTGCACCGGCTGGTGCACCAATCGCGCAAGCGATTGCGGCTGGTGGACCCGGATGCCAGGGTGCTGCTCGAGGCCCTGGCCTAACCGCTGCGGCCCGCGCCGGCGAGCAACCGGCGCCCATCCATCCGCTGGACCATCACCACCCCCGGTCGCGGGTTGCGGCCGTCGATGCCGGACGGCCAGTTCGACCCCATCGGCACCCGCCTGAGCTGCTCAAACGGCTGGCCGTTGCGGTCGCGCAGGGCAAAGGCCTGGAACTCCTCCGCCCCACCGCGCCGGGCGCCATGGTCTTCGCCGGGGTGCTGCACCGCCAGAAACAGTGTGGCCTCGTCGGTGTCGAAGCAGGGGCCGCACAATTCGCATTCCATCGGTCCGCTGGCAAACAGCAGGGCCTGACCGGCCAGGGGCCCACGCCGGGGCAGCACCCAGCAGGCGTTGTTGCCGAAGATGTCCAACCCGGCGCTGCTGGTGGAGCGGTCGGTCACCAGCCAGATGTTGCCGCCGCGATCCACCGCCAGGTTGTCGGGGTTGGAGAAGCCCATGCCCCCCTGCCAGGGGGTGCCGCCGGTGGCCACCATCCGCCAGCGGAATGTGCCCCCGGCGCGATCCGGTTCGGCGGGTGTGTCGCTCAGGCGCATCACCCAGCCATAGGGCCAGGTGGTTTGCCCTGCGGGGCCCCGGAAGATGGCGGGATCGGCCCGCTCGCTGCCATCGCTGCCGCCGGCCGTGAAGCTGATCAGCAGGTCGCCTGTTTCGGGGTCGAGGTCGGTGTCCTCCGGCCGGGCCGCCGGTGTGGCGCCAATGGCGTTGGCGGCCAGGTGGGCATCGATCAGGATCGCCCCCTGCTGGCCATCGCCGCTGCCGGGGTAGAGGTCGCCCAGGGTGGCAAAGCGCCGGCAGTAGTCGAGCACCGCCGCATCGCTCCTGAGGCTGGTGGATCCCGGTTGGCTGCGGTCGGTGTTGGGCACCACAACGGCCTGGGGCTCGCCATCCACCGCCAGGGTGCTCGGACGCCGGGGATTCACGGCGGTGGCAGGGTCCAGGGCGATCCAGCGCCCTTGGCCATCGGGGCTGAGTTGGGCCACCTCCAGCCGGCCCCGCCCAAACAGCCGCGAGTTGCGGGGATCCTGCGGATCCCCCACCCGCTCAGCACTGACGAACCGGTACACATGGCCGCCGTGGCGATCACAGCCGGAGTACACCACCAGCGGCTCCCCCCGGCGGGCGCGCACCGCCACCGCCTCGTGGCGGAACCGCCCCAGCCAGCTGTGTTTCACCGCCGCCTGCTCGGGGCGGCGCGGATCCAGTTCCACCATCCAGCCGTACTTGTTGCCGGCCAAGCCGAAGGGGTTGCCCAGCCCCTCCAGCCGCGCCCCATCGAACCGAAACGGTCGCCGCGATGGCGCGGGGGAGGAGCCGTCGGCGTAGACGGCCTCCACCACGTGGGTCTGAAAGTTTTCCTCCGCCGAGAGCACGGTGCCCCAGGGGGTTTGGCCGCCCGCACAGTTGGCAAAGCTGCCGATCACCGCAT
>JBIKKZ010000061.1:0-7620 GCA_044360095.1 Vulcanococcus sp.
GCGCCGATCGGCTGCTGGCCGGGCTGATCGAGCGGCAGCGCCACCGCCTCCCAGATGCGGTACCCCTCCAGCTGGCGGCTGCAGGCGTGGATGGCGTCGGTGAGGGATTCCGGGGCGGGGCCGCCGTTGGCGCCATTCACCTTCACGCCGAAATCGCCATCGGGGCCACCGGGGTTGTGGCTGGCCGAGAGGATGATCCCGGCGGTGGCCTGGTGCTGGCGGATCAGGTTGGAGGCGGCCGGGGTAGAGAGGATGCCGCCGGTGGTGGTGATGATGCGCGCCACCCCATGGGCCGCCGCCATGCGGGCGATCACCTCAATGGCGCGGCGGTTTCCGTAGCGGCCGTCACCCCCCACCACCAGGGTGCCGCCGGCGATGCCGGGCACGGTGCGCAGGATCGCTTCAATGAAGCTCTCCAGGTAGTGGGGGGTCTCGAATTGGCGGCTGCTTTTGCGCAGTCCAGAGGTGCCGGGCTTCTGGTCCAGAAAGGGCTGATCAAGGCTGATCTGCAGCACGCCGCTGGTCATCGGGACAGGCCTGGGGGCACCAAGTTAGTCGTGACGCACCGGTTGTGATCAGTTCTTGTCGCCGCCGCCACGGCCGAAGAAGCGATCGAAGAACGAGCGTTCTTTTTGGGGCTTCTCGGGCTCGGTTTTGCCGGTGACGGGTTTGTCGGAGCTGCGGCAGAGCAGCAGCAGCCGCCCGGCGGGATCGCCGATCGCATCGCGGCGGGCCAGGCTGTTGCTGCTGGCGGGGGTGGATTTTTGGATGATCGACCAGAGCGCGTCTTTGCAGCCGCCTGGAAGCCGCGGGTGATCCATCAGCGGATCCGCCAGCTTGCGGGCGCTGTTGCAGGTGTCGCTGGTGTTGTCGCGGGCGCAGGCCAGCGCCGCCAGCTGCACCTCCCGCAGGGTCTCCGTGCTGGGGTAGGCCACAAACCCCTGGCTCTGGGCCGCCTGCCCCAGGGGCATCACCACTGCGGCCAGCAGGGCGGCCACCAACGGGCGCAGGGGCCATACAGGGCGAGCTGAGCACCAGCGGCGGGAAGGGGCGAGCATGGATGGGGCGGAGCTGACACCCATCATCGGCTGGCCAGCCCGCAGGGCAACCATCTGGGGCTGCACATGGTCAAAACACTGGTGCTGTATGCCCTTACGGCCCTGAGGGGTTCTACGCAAGCCGTTAGAGCGCCCAGCAGCGCTCCAGTCGCTGGCGCCGCTGGCGTTGCTGCACCCGGCTCAGGAGCTGCCACAGCTTGAGCGCCACCATCAGCACAAACAGGGCCCGGGCCGCCAGCATCAGCCCAGCCCTATTTCTTGCTGCCTTCGGGATTGGTGTCCGAGCCGTTCTGATGGCCGTTGAGGTGCTTCTCACAGGCGTTGCTGCTGCTGCCGCCCAGCAGGCAAAGGGCCACAACGGCGAGGGGCAGCAGACGGCGCATGGAAAGATCTCGGTTGCTTGCACCCTATGGATGCTTAGGCCTCGCCGCCAGCATTCGTTGCCGTATGGCGATGGTGGGGGCCCCCCGCATCACCCCACTGCCGCAACGCCTGCGGTTGGCTGCCAGTTTGCGGCTCAGCCGTTCGTTGATCCCCAGCTCCGCCCCCCGCCAGAGGCGATCCATCTCACGGGTGAAGTGCGCTGCCAGCAGGGGTGACTCGATCACCAGCAGCACCTCATCGTTTTGATGGGCAGCACTGGGGCTCCAGTTGAAGCTGCCTGTGATCACGGTGCGGTTGTCGATCACAGCGAACTTGTGGTGCAGCTTGTCGCCGCCGGGGAGCCGTGGGATGCCCACCCCCTCGCTGGGCTGCTGCAACGGTTGGTTGCCGGCTTCGTGTTTGCAGTGCTGATCCGCCAGGGCCACCCCCAGCAGATCGAGCACCTCGGAGAAAGGGCGGCTGGCGAAGCCCGGATCCGCCAGCACCCGCAGCGTCACGCCCCGCTGTTGCAGCTCGGCGATCACGCCCGTGAGGGGCTGGGCTGACAACACAAACAGCGCCAGATCCAGCCGCCGCTCGGCGGTGGCCAGGGTGTTAGCGATCAGCGCCAGCCCTCCATGGGGATCACGGCGCCTGTGGGGTGCGAACAGCACCGTCACCGGTGTGTTCCCCACTAACACGGTGCTCGGCGCCCCTGAGCCCTTGGCCAGCCCGAAGCGGCTGTCGGGGGCACCGCCGGGGCCATCGCCCCAGAGGCGTTGAAATTCCGTGGCAAACACCGCCGCCAGCGCGGGGCTCTCCAGCCGCAACAGATGGTTCACGTTGCCGCGGGTGCGGCGGTCGTCTGGATCGCCGTGGATGCAGCTGGGGGTGAAGTTGGCGGAGCCGGTCACCACCACGCGCCGGTCTGCCACCAGAAACTTGCTGTGCATGAGCGCACTGCCGCGGCTGCCATCGGCGCTGTCATCCAGCAGGGGCACCCCACCGCGCAGCAGCAGCGCCACCGCATCACCCTGCTGCCGTTCCTCGGCGCTGAGCTGCCCATCACGGTTGCGGTCCGCCAGGGCCATCAGCTGCCGCCCCCGCTGGCGCAGGTGCGGGCTTAGCTCAGCCTCGTGCTGCTGGCTCCAGGGCTGGCTGTAGGTGTTTTCCAGCACCACCTGCACCCGCAGGCCCCGGCGGTGTTGCTCCACCAGCGCCCACGCCACCTGCGGCAACGACAGCTCCTGCACCGCCACCAGCAGCTCCCGGCGGGCGCTGCGGATGGTTCGCAGCAGCAGGGCCTCCAGGTCGTCGCCGGAGCGTTGCCCGCCATGGATGGGGCTGCGGTAGTGGGCGTCGGCCCGGTGGTTGAAGGCCACGGTGATCCCGGCCGGCAACGGCAGCGGTGGCGGCGCGCCACCCACCAGTTGGCCCGCCTGGCTGCAGCCCTGCAGGGCCAGGACCATGAGGGCCACCACCAGCACCTGGCGGCGGCTTTGCCCGATGTGGTGCTCCATCCCCAGCGGTTGCGCCTGGGGTCAGGGTTCCCCGCGGGGGCTGCCCTCAGCCGTGCTCCGGCAATTCGGAGGTGCGCAGCATCGCCGCAAACCAGAGGCTGCTCAGCACCACCGCCGCCAGCACGCCGGCGCCGATGCTGACGCGCACCATGAGCAGGGGCACGGCCACGGGCAGCACCAGGGCGCCGGCCAGGGGGGTGAAGGCGACCACGGCCTTCAGGCTTGGCGATCCTTGGGCTGCTGGTGCGTTGGCCATGGACGGCTCAGAACCACTCGGCCACAGCTTGGTCGAGCGGGTTGCTGTTGTCTTCCGGGGTGGTGCGCTCGAATTCCAGGCGGATGTTGCGGCGCTGCTCACCATCGGCGGCCACCGCTTCGATGGCATACACCTGCTGGCCGTCGCGGAAGGGCACCTGGATGCGGAAGGTGCCGTCGCTGGAGAGGGGCACTTCCTCACCACCGATGGTCAGCTTGGCGGAGGGGTCGGTGGCGCCGTACACGATCAACTCCGCATCGGCCACCAGCCAGAAGGCCCGCTGCCGGGGGTTGACAATGCCGCTGCCGGATTCGCTGCGGCCGCTGGCCCACAGCCCGGCCCCGGAGGCGTTCAGGCCCGCACCGGCACCGCCCTCGAGCTCGTGGAAGGCTTCGGAGCCGCGCCCCAGCCGGCGGCTGCCGAGGGTGGCGGTTTGGTAGAGCCGCTCGTGCAGGCCATTGTCGCTGCTGGGCAGCGTTTGGGGGCTGATGGCGCCGGGGGGGGTGTCGAGGGAGAAGGGCACGAACTGGTCGAGGATCTGCTCGCTGGGGTGCAGGGCCGGCACCCGGGCCACCGAAGAAAAGGCCAGCGAGATCCAGCCGCCGCCGCTGATGCGGTACCCCAGCTCCACCCGGTAATCGCGGTCGCTAAGGGGCACCGGCAGGTACCACTCGGTGGCGTGGCTATCCACCGGCACCTCCTGGAGGGTGTGGGGGTGGCTGTCGCCGCTGTTCAAGCCGGTGACATCCGCCACCCGCAGGCACAGCTGGCTGGCCCCCGCCTTGAAGGCCTGCTGGCGGTCGGTTTCGCAGATTTCCCAGAACACGTAGGCCCACTGGGGATCCCGGGGCAGGAACACCACGCGGCTGGTGTCGGTGCTGGCGCTGGAGGGGCGACGCTCTGCCTCCACGCTGGACATGTCGGCCTGGCGTTTGCCGATGGCGCTGAGCAGTTCCTCTTTGGTTTTGCGGCTGTAGAGGCTCACACCCAGGTCACTGGCCACCTGGCGCAGTTGGCGCAGGGTCATCCGGGCCAGCGATGACAGGGTCTGACTCACAGCTCCTCCGGATTCTGTTTGGGATCAGTCTGACCAACTTTCACGCACCGATCCCGGCCTGTGCCCGTGCGGTCATGGGATGGGCACAAAAAAGCGGCGGGATGTGCCCCCGCCGCCGGTGGAATCGCTGGGCAAAGGCCTCAGCGGCCGAGGCTGCGGTACGGCACTTTGGCCAGGTAATCGATGTCGGCGCTGCCGGCGGCGCTGGCACCGCGCAGGGCGGGCAGGCTGCGCACCCATGGCATGTAGTCCTGGGGGACACCCCCGCGGCGCTGCAGGGAGCGCTCGGGCAGTTTGCGGGCGGTGCCGGTGTAAACGATCTGGGGGAACCCGAAGATGCCGCGGTAGTAGGCGTCGTAGCGGGGGCTGGTGATGTTGAAGGGGGTCTCGCCCAGGTCGCGGCTGCCCACCACGCGGTTGCGGTGGTAGGGAACGGTGTCGTAACCGAAGGCGTCGAGGTATTCCTGGCTGTCGAGGATGTCGTCGACCATGCCCCTGACGCCGCGGGTCATCAACACCGCCGACCAGGCGATCTCCTCAGACTTGCCGTGGGTGGGGCGGCCCAGCAGTTTCTCCACCAGGTGGCGGGCCACCTTGTAGTTGCTGTTGAGGGTGTAGAAGCTGCGGTTGAAGGTGTCCGACAGGCAGAGCGAGCGGATGAAGTCGCGCACGGTGATCTGGCCGTTGCGCAGCTGGCTTTCCAGGGTGAGGTCGCGGTCGACCTTGAAGGCGTGGAAGAAGATCTGGCGGTAGGCCGCTTCGATCACGAAGTTCTGGTCTTCGCGATCCATGGCCTTGTCCATGGACACGGCTTTCGGATCCTCATCCGAGCCCACACGCAGCGCGGCCACCCGCGAGTTCTGGGTGGTGGGGGCGTACTTCAGGAGAGGAAGGGCCACTCGAACTTCAGCATCCGTCGGGGCTGATCGTAGAAGTGCAGCCAGGGCAGCACTGAAGCCCCTCGACCAGGACTCACAGTCCGTAACGTTCGTGCCCGTCTGGCCTTACCAGCCCAGGGGCGAGAGCGCCACTGCCGGCTCGCTGCCGGCATCGGCGCCGGCCGTTGGCCGGCCGCTGGCGGTTTCGCTGCAGCGGGTTTCAATGCAGAAGGAGGCGTTGTTGGAGAGCCCCTCCACGGTGCTGGAGCGCAGGCGCACATCCGGCCCGGCGAAGGCGAAGCGCTCCCACACGTTCATGGTTTCGTATTCGGTGCTCAGCAGCAGCCCATCGCGCTCGTCCATGTGGAAGCGGGAGCTGGCTGGGGCCTTTTCGGCGTAGCCCAGGTCGCGCAGCAGCAGCCCTTCGCGGCCTCGCTCGTCGGTGGGAATCAGCCCGATCACGCTTTCCCCCTGGTGGTCTTCGCCGGCCCGGTCCCAGGCCATGGAGGCGCTCCAGCGCACCCAGCAGCCCCCCACCAGTCCGGCGGGATCCTGGCCATGCAGGGTGGCGATGGCCAGCAGCCGCGCATCGGCGGGGTCCAACTCCTCCACCACGATCAGCGAGCCCCCCGCCTCGGCGCGGCGGTGCAGCAGGTGGTGCACGCTGCGCTGGGAGCGCCAGCGGCCGCAGCTCAGCCGGAAGAAGCTGAGGGCATCGGCGATGGCGAGACTCCCCGTGGCCAGGCTCACGCGCGTGCGGCGACTGCAGCGATGATCACACCCCAGGGCATCGGTGTGTTGGCCGCCCTGGCGGCGGCCCTGTGCTGGACGCTCTCCAGCGCCCTCTGGCGGCAGCTGCCCACCTCGCTTTCGGCGGCCCAGCTCAACCTGCTCAAAAACTGGCTGGCCTTGCTGTTGCTGGCCCCCGCCCTGTTGCTGCGGCCCTGGTCGCCCCAGGCGCAGGCGGCCCCCCTCGCCTGGATGCTGCTGGGCCTCAGCGGGGTGCTGGGCATTGCCCTGGGGGACAGCCTGTACTTCGCCGCCCTGCGGCGCCTGGGCACCCGCCGCACCCTCACCCTGGATGCCGGTGGCCCGGCGGTGACGGCCCTGGCCGGATTGGTGTGGCTGTCGGAAGTTCCCACGGCGCAGCACTGGTTTGGCTTGGCGCTGATCACGGCCGCCCTGGTGTTGGTGGCACTGCAGCAGCCCGCGGTGGCGGCGGCGGGCGTGGGGCCTCCGGTGGGGCAGCGGCTGGGGGTGCTGCTGGCCCTGGGGGCCCTGCTGGCCGGCAGCGGTGGAGCCCTGTTGGCGCGGGCCGCCCTGCGGGATGGGGCACTCGATCCGCTGCAGGCGGCCGCGGCGCGGTTGCTGGTGGCGGGGCTGGTGTTGCTGCCCCTGGCGCGGCGGCTGCCGGGCTGGCCGCCGCAGCCCCGGCCCGCCCAACGGCGCTGGCCCCTTTGGCTGCTGGCCACGCTGCTGGGCACCAGCGCCGGCATTGCCCTGCAGCAGACGGCCCTGCAGCGGCTGCCCGGCGGCATGGCCGTGGCCCTGTTGGCCACCGCCCCGCTGATGGCCCTGCCCCTGGCGCGGTTGGAGGGGGACCATCCCGGTTGGCGGGGGGTGCTGGCGGCCCTGCTGGCCCTGGGGGGGATTACGGCACTGGTGGTGTGAGGGCCAAGCGCTGATCCGCCTGGCGTTGCCCCCAATGCACCAGGTCGGCGATCTGCAGCTCAAGCGGGGCGCGGCCATGCTCCTGGGCGATGTGCTCGAGCTGCACGGCCGCCTTGGCCAGTTGCTCCACCAACACGGGGATGAAGGTGGGATCCACCGCCAGGTTGCTCTGGCGCTCAGCCCAGGCCGTGAGCCGCTGGGGATCCGGCAGCGGTTCGCCGTCGCCGGCGGCCTGCTGCAGGCAGCGCAGGCTGTGGGCCAGCAGCCTCAGGTGGTGCCGCTCGAGGGCGGGCAGCAGCGTGCTCTCGAGCTCCGCCAGATCCCCTTCGCTCAGCACGGCTGCAGCCGGAACCCGCAGGCCTGGCCCCCCTCCAGCAGCCAATGCACCCGGTCCACCTGGCAATCGGGAAAGGTGTGGCGGATCAGCTGCAGCTCCTGGTCGCACACGCAGGGGAATTGCTCGGCGATCTTCATCACCGAGCAGTGGAATTCGCTCATCACCCAGCCCTGGCCCTCGGGGTCCGGGCGCAACTCCGCCACATACCCCTCGCTGCGGCGCAGGTCCACAAGGCGCTCCAGCCGCTGCTGCAGGGTGCCGGCGCCGATGCGTTGGCGGTAATCGGTGGCCTTCTCTGCGGCCTGCCGCTGCAGCAGCTGATCCACCGTGCCCGAGGGCAGGCTCGCGGCCATGGAGCTGAGCAGCCCCAGGGCGAAATCGTCGCTGCCGTCGGGGAATTGGCCCCGGCCCGCCGCGGTGAGCCGCCAGTGGTTGCTGGGGCGGCCGGGCCCCTCGGTGCAGGGGCTGGCCTCCACCAGG
>JBIKKZ010000060.1:0-7620 GCA_044360095.1 Vulcanococcus sp.
GGCCTCCGGCAGCGGCTCGGTGACATCGCCAATGCCCAGGCGAATGATCGGCGCCTCGGGGTTGGCCTCGCTAAAGGCTTTGACCCGCCGGGCGATTTCGGGAAACAGATAGCCCGCCTTGAGCTTGAGGTAGTTGCCGTTGACCTGGGCCATCACCGCAGCGGCCCCATCGGGCCCCGTTGAACTGGGCGGATTGTCCTATGGCGCCGGTCCGGCGCTGCATACGATCAAGGCACCGCCGCCCCGGCTGCCGTGACGCCCGCCCTGTCTGCGCCAGCCGATGCACCGCTGGATTTCGAGGCCCTGATCGATCTGTCGATCAGCAAGCCCGGCCGCTACCTGGGCAATGAGCTGGGGGTGCAGCCGCGCGATTGGGACGCGGCCTGGGCCGCCGCCGGCGTGCGCTGGGCGCTCACCTACCCCGAGATCTACGAGGTGGGGGCCAGCAACACCGGTCACATCATTCTCTATTCGATCCTCAACAGCGTTCCTGGCCAGCTGTGCGACCGCAGCTACCTGCCCGGCCCCGACCTGGCGGAGCGGCTGCGCCAGCGGGATCAGCCGCTGTTTGCGGTGGAGAGCCGTCGGCCGCTGCCCGCCTTTGACATCCTTGGCTTCTCCCTGAGCTACGAGCTCGGCGCCACCAACATCCTCTCGATGCTGGCGCTGGCGCAGATTCCCATCCGCTCCGCCGACCGCGGCGAACTGCCCCTGGCCGATCCGGCCGCGGTGCCGTTGATCTTTGCCGGCGGCCCCACCGCCACCAGCAACCCCGAACCCTTCGCGGCGTTTTTCGATTTCGTGGTGCTCGGTGACGGCGAGGAGGTGCTGCCGGAGATCGGGCTGGTGGTGGCCGAAGCCAAAGCCTCCGGCCTCAGCCGTTCGCAGCTGCTGATCGATCTGGCCCAGGTGCCGGGGGTGTATGTGCCGTCGTTGTACGGCCCGGGCCCCGATGGCGTCACCCTCGAGCCGCTGCAGCCGGGCATCCCGGCACGGGTGCTGCGGCGCACCGCCACGCCGATGCCCCACTACGCCATGGGGCTGGTGCCCCACATCGAAACGGTGCACGACCGGCTCACGGTGGAGATCCGCCGCGGCTGCACCCGCGGCTGCCGCTTCTGCCAGCCCGGCATGCTCACCCGCCCGGCCCGCGATGTGGAGCCCGAGGCGGTGGTGGAAGCGATCGAAACCGGCATGGAGCGCACCGGCTATTCCGATTTCTCGCTGCTGTCGCTGAGCTGCTCCGATTACCTCGCCCTGCCGGCGGTTGGGGTGGAGCTGCGCAACCGCCTGGCCGACAAGAACGTGACCCTCACCCTGCCCAGCCAGCGGGTGGATCGCTTCGACACCAACATCGCCCACATCCTGGGGGGCACCCGCAAGGCCGGGCTCACCTTCGCTCCGGAGGCCGGCACCCAGCGGCTGCGCGACATCGTCAACAAGGGGCTCACCGATGCCGAGCTGCTGCGCGGCATCCGCACCGCCATGGAGAGCGGCTACCGCAAGATCAAGCTCTATTTCATGGTCGGCCTGCCGGGGGAAACCGATGCCGATGTGATCGGCATCGCCGACACCTGCCGGTCGCTGCAGCAGCAATGCCGCGACCTGGGGCGTCTGGAGCTGAACCTCACGATCAGCAATTTCACCCCCAAGCCTCACACCCCCTTTCAATGGCACAGTGTCAGCACGGCTGAATTCCAGCGGCGTCAGCGGCTGCTGCGCGATGCCCTGCGGCCCTTGCGGGGCATCAAAACCAACACCACCGACGTGCGCCTCTCGGCCATGGAGGATTTCGTGGGCCGCGGCGACCGCCGCCTGGCGCCGGTGATCGAGGCGGCCTGGCGCGCCGGAGCCGGTCTGGATGCCTGGTTTGAGGCGGCGGAGCGCACCTACGGCGCCTGGACCAGCGCCATCGAGGCCGCCGGCCTGGGGGGGCGCTACCGGGAGCTGGAGCTGGGGGAATGGAGTGCCGCCGAGGGGATGGAGGCCGCCGACCTGGAGGCCTTCTGCCGGCAGCCGCTGCCGTGGGACCACATCGATTCCGGCGTGGACAAGGCCTGGCTGGCGGAGGATCTGCAGCGCGCCCTGGCGGCCGCCGTGGTGCCCGATTGCTCGTTTGAAGGCTGCAGCAGCTGTGGCGTCTGCGGGCCGGAGCTGGGCCACAACGTGGTGGTGCCGCCGCCGCCGATTCCGCCGCAAACGCCGCAGCGCCCCCCCGCCAGCGAACGGGTGCAGCGCTTGCGGTTTGGCTTCAGCAAAACGGGATCGCTCGTGTTGCTGAGCCACCTCGATCTGGTGCGCCTGCTGGAGCGGGCCCTGCGCCGCTCCGCGTTGCCAGTGAGTTTCACCGGTGGGTTTCACCCGCTGCCGCGGGTGCAGTTCGGCCTGGCCCTGCCCCTGGGGGTGGAGGCGCTGGGGGAATGGATGGATGTGGAGTTGGCCCAGCCCCTCGCCGTGGAGCAGGCCCGTGCGGCCCTGCAACAGCAGCTGCCGGAGGGCTTTGCGCTGCTGAGCGTCGCGGAGGTGCCGGTGTCTGGCCCCAGCCTCTCCCAGCAGATCATGGCTTCGAGCTGGCAGCTGGCGCTGCAGCCGGTCGCAACCCCGGCGCCGCTGGCGGAGGCTTGGCAGCGGGCCGCCGCGGCGTTGCTGGCGGCCGAGAGCTGGATCTGGCACGACACCGACAAAAAGGGTCGCCCCCGGCAACGGGATTGCCGCCCGTTTCTGCAGCAGCTGCAGGTGCTGCACACCGATCAGTCCACCCCGATCACCCTGAATTACCGGGCCCTGGTGGATCCCACCGGCCGCAGCCTCAGGCCCGAGCAGCTGCAGCACTGGTTTGCCACGTGGTTGGACGTGCCCCTGGAGTTGCGCCAGCTGCGGCGCCTGGCCCTGCACCTGGCGCCGGCCCCGGACCACCCCAATCAGCCGTGCTAATTTCAGTTCAGACGGCAGATCTGCGGCCTGATTATTGGCTTGCCAGATCGCTCTCCCGGTCTTGTTCAGTTCGGCCAGTCACGACCTGATCGCGTTTCGATCCCGTCGCTTCGATCCCGTCGAATCGAATTCCAGGCCCGGATGAGTCTCCGCAACAGCTTTCTTGAATTCGCTTCCTGAAGGCGGTCCGTTGCGGTTCCGTTAAGACGGGCACCCCTATCGGTTTCCGCGCCCAATCGCCACAGGCCGCCAGCTGGCTGCCGGCCCTTGGCACTGGCCTTGACCCTTGCTCTTGGCCCACAGCAACCCCGCGCCGCATGTTTTGCCGCCCCCCTCTGGGGCGGTCCAGGCGTTGTTTCTCCCATCCGCAACACCACGCCCCTGGGATCTCCCCGGGGCCCGTTCCTCGGCACAGCCCCGGCAGGATTACCCCCCGTTGCGGTTTACCCGTCCCGACCTGCCCCCGGCAGGTCATCCTCTGACCTTCCATGCCCCAACAGATCGTCATCGCTGAGCAGCTGCGGATCGCCGCGGTGCTCACCGACGACCGCGTTGATGAACTTGTGGTGGCCCAGGGCCGCTACCAGATCGGTGATGTGTACCTCGGCACCGTGGAAAACGTGCTGCCGGGCATCGATGCCGCCTTCGTGAACATCGGCGAAGGCGAAAAGAACGGCTTCATTCATGTCACCGACCTCGGCCCGTTGCGGCTGAAGAAGGGCATGGTGGGCATCACCGAATTGCTCGAACCGCGCCAAAAGGTTCTAGTGCAGGTGATGAAGGAGCCCACCGGCACCAAGGGCCCCCGCCTCACCGGCAACCTCAGCCTCCCCGGCCGCTTCCTGGTGCTGCAGCCCCACGGCCAGGGGGTGAACATCTCGCGGCGGATCAACGCCGAGAGCGAGCGCAACCGTCTTCGGGCCCTGGGGGTGCTGATCAAGCCCCCCGGCGCCGGCCTGCTGGTGCGCACCGAAGCCGAGGGGGTGAGCGAGGAGCAGCTGATCGACGACCTCGAGGCGCTGCTGCGCCAATGGGAGGCGATTCAGACCGCCGCTGAAACCGCCAGCCCGCCGGTGCTGCTCAACCGCGACGAAGACTTCATCCACCGCATCCTGCGCGACCACATCAACCCCGAGGTGGTGCGGATCGTGGTGGATTGCGCCGATGGCGTCTCCCGAGTGCAGGCCTTCCTGGGGGCTGACCAGGGCCAGGTGCAGGTGGAACTCCACCCCGAGCCGGCGGAGATCCTCGAGCAGTTCAAGGTCAACGCCGCCATCCGCGATGCGCTCAAGCCCCGGGTGGATCTGCCCTCCGGCGGCTACGTGATCATTGAGCCCACCGAGGCCCTCACGGTGATCGACGTCAACTCCGGCTCGTTCACCCGCTCGGCCAATGCCCGCGAAACGGTGCTCTGGACCAACACCGAGGCCGCCACGGAAATCGCCCGCCAGCTCAAGCTGCGCAACATCGGCGGGGTGGTGATCATCGACTTCATCGACATGGAGTCGCGCCGCGATCAGCTGCAGGTGCTGGAGCATTTCACGGCCGCCGTGCGCCACGATTCGGCCCGGCCCCAGATCGCCCAGATCACCGAGCTGGGTCTGGTGGAGCTCACCCGCAAGCGCCAGGGCCAAAACATCTATGAGCTGTTTGGCCGCGCCTGCCCCAGCTGCGGTGGCCTTGGCCACGTGGCGGTGCTACCCGGCAAGGACAGCCTGCAGCCCCTGGCGGCCGCCCCCGGGCTGGTGCGCTCCGCCGCCTCGGCGCGGGCTGAGGTGTACAGCCCCAGCGGTGCGGCAGAAAGCTCCGGCGGCCGTCGCCGCCGCGGAGGCCGCGGAGGCCGCAGCGGTGCCGAGCTCGCCGAGCTGCCGCCCCTGAGCGATGGCCTCAACGGCACCGTGGCCGGCCACTCCCACGAGGCCGCCCTCGATGCCGCCGAGCCGGCACCGCGCCGGCCGGATGCTGAGCTGGTGGCCGTTCCCATGCAACCTGAGCAGGAGCTGGTCTACGGCTGGCTGGGCCTCAATCCCGCCCTGCTGCTCGACCCCGTGCCCAGCACCGACAACCTGGTGGTGCGGGTGGTGCGGCCCGGCGATGACGCCGAGGCCGTGTTGGAGGAGGCCCGTCAGCAGCTGGCGGCCGCCGGTCCGCGCCGCCGCCGCCGCGGCCGTGGTGGCCAGGCCGTTGAGGCCGGCTCTGAGCAGCCCATCGCCATCTCCATGGCCGACGCGGCGCCCGAGCCCCTGCCGGTGATGGTGGAGATCACACCCCTGCCGGTGAGCCTGCCCCCCGAGCTCGCCGACGACGCGGCCCCCGCGGCCAATGGCCGCAGCGGCCGCAGCACCCGCAGCCGCTCCCGTGCCGGCGCCACCCCGGCGGCGGCCGTCACCGTCACCGAACCGGTGCTGGCGGCTGAGCCCGTGGCGGCGGCGGCCGATGCCGCCCCCGAACCCGACGACGACAGCGGTGAACCGCGCCGCCGCCGCCGCCGCTCCTCGGCGGCGGTCTAAGCCGATGGCCACCCCGCTGGGCGCAGGCCTGCGCTGCGCCGGGGTGGATGAGGTGGGCCGCGGCTGCTGGTATGGCCCGGTGTTTGCCGCCGCCGTGATCCTCCCCGTTGCCGCCCACGACCCGCTGGCGGCCGCGGGCCTCACCGACAGCAAGGCCCTGACGGCCAAACGCCGGGCCCAGCTGGTGCCATGGATCGAGCAGCACGCCGACAGCTGGGCCCTGGGGCAGGCCTCAGCCCGTGAGATCGATGCGGTGGGCATCCGCACCGCCACGGAGCGGGCCATGCTGCGGGCCCTGCAACGGCTGCCGGCTCCGCCGCCCCAACTGGTGCTGGTGGATGGGGTGCTGCCCCTGCGGCTGTGGCCGGGCCCCCAGCGCACCGTGGTGCGCGGTGACAGCCAGTGCCTGGAGATTGCCGCCGCCAGCGTGCTGGCCAAGCAGGCACGCGACGCCTTGATCCAACGGCTGGCCAACCGCCACGGCGGCTATGGCCTGGAGCGCCACGCTGGCTACGGCACGCCCCAGCACCGAGCCGCCCTGCTGGAGCTGGGCCCCTCGGCGCTGCACCGCCGCTCGTTTCTGGGCAAGGTGCTTATGGCGTCAGCCGCTGCCACTGCTCAAAATCGCTGAGCAACTGCTGGCCCACCCGGGTTTTGATGCCCAGCAGGATCCCTGCGAGCAGGGAGCGGCCCGTGGCCTCCAGCACCCCCACCGGGATCAGCTTCAGCAGGCTGGGCTGGCTCACGCTCACCGCCAGGGTGGCTTCGCCGTGCAGGCCGGTGGCATCCGCCTCCAACCACGAGTGCAGGCTGAGCTGGAAGTCGTCCACCAGCCCGAGCCCCTCCAGGTCGCAGTCGATGGCCTCCAGCTCGATGCGGTTGGGGCTGCGGCGGGCCACCAGATCCACCACGGGCTGGATCTGCAACTGGAACACCTGCAGGCGCGTCACCGTGTAGCGGTAGCGGCCATCCCCCAGGCCGCTGAGCTGCTGGGGCTCCAGCAGGGCGCCGATCACCCGCTCCTCGTCGTTGAGGTAGGCCCCCAGGCGCTCGGCATGGTGCTTCACCGGCAGCTGCAACGCTTGGCTGGCGCTGAAGGCCAGGGGCATCGAGGGGTGGCCGGGGCGCCATGATCCTAAGCAGCACGGCCTGTTCTGCCCCATGCGCATCGCCTTTCTCGGCCCGGCCGGCACCTACGGCGAGCAGGCGGCCCAGCGGCTGGCGGCCCTCGAGCAGATCACGGCCCCCGAGCTGGTGCCCCAGGTGGGCATCCGTGCCGTGGTGAAGGCCCTGGCCGATGGCCATTGCGAGGCGGCGGTGGTGCCGGTGGAAAACTCGGTGGAGGGGGGCGTCACCGCCTGCCTGGATGCCCTCTGGGAGCACCCGGAGTTGCGGGTGGCCCGGGCCCTGGTGCTCCCGATTCGCCATGCCTTGTTGGGCAGTGGCCCGCTCGAGGGCATCAGTGAGGTGCTCTCCCACCCGCAGGCCCTGGCGCAGTGCAGCCAGTGGCTGGCGGAGCACCTGCCCACCGCCCTGCAGCTGCCCACCAGCTCCACCGCCGAGGCGGCGCGGATGGTGGCGGGCAGCCGTTTCCGCGCCGCCATCGCCTCACGCCAGGCGGCTCAGGAGCATGGGCTCCAGGAGCTGGCCTACCCGATCAACGATGTGCCCGGCAACTGCACCCGCTTCCTGCTGCTGCGCCGTGGCCCCCGCAGCCTCGATGGCCCCCTGGCCAGCCTGGCCTTCTCGCTGCACGCCAACCAGCCCGGGGCACTGCTGCAGGCCCTCAGCTGCTTTGCCCAGCTCGCCCTCAACATGAGCCGCATTGAATCGCGCCCCTCCAAGCGGGAGATGGGCGAATACATCTTTTTCGTGGATCTGGAGCTGCCCCAGGGCCCGGAGCCCCTGCAGCAGGCCCTGCGGCAGCTGGAGCCCCTGTGCGAACACCTGGCGGTGTTCGGGGCCTACCCGCTCACCCAGCTCGAGGCCCCCTAGGGGCTGGGCTTGCGGGCCCGAAACACGCCGAATTGCATCATTCCGCTGGCAAAGCCCCAATGCATCAGCAGCAGGGTGGGGGTTTCGCGCAGCCCCAGCAGCACCGCCCGGGGCCCCAGCCCCAGCACCGCCAGCGGCCGCCGGATTCCCTCCAGGATCGAATCGATCCAGGAGGGCAGGG
>JBIKKZ010000062.1:0-7619 GCA_044360095.1 Vulcanococcus sp.
GCCGCCGTGGAGGATCAGTTGCGCAGCGCCAACGGCCCCCTCTGGGTGATCCACGGCATCGGCACCGGCAAGCTCAAGCGCGGCCTGCGCGACTGGCTTGCCACCCTGCCCTACGTGGAGCGGGTCAGCGATGCGGAGCAGGGGGATGGTGGCCCGGGCTGCAGCGTGATCTGGCCGAAGTAGGGCTGAGGCCTGCGCTCAGGCTGATTGCAGCAGCGGAGCGATGGGCAACAGGGTTTCGACGCTGAGCTGATCGCTGATCGCGGAGTAGTGCTCGAGCGTGAGCGCGACGGGGCGCCCTTGCCCGTCGAAATCGATGATCAGGTTGTCGCTGATCGTCTCGGAACACGTGCTGTCACGGTCCGCCAGGGCCAGATGCAGAGTGTCGGTATCCGGGAAGTAGCTGATCTTCATGGTGCCAACGGCCCACGGGTGGATCGATCGGTGCGGGATGCGGGGTTCCGCCTCAGAAACCCCCGATCAAAAAAGGCGTTGTGCACGGTCTCTCTGTCGTCAAGCGTAATGACCCTGAGCACCTGGTTCTGGGCTTCCGGCACCTGCCCCCAGAGGGCATAGCGGCCATCGCTTTGTTGGCGTTCCTCAAGCGGTGTCTCCAGCACCCTGGCGATCCAAGCCGTCTTGATGTTGGGCCGTTTCCGCCGCGCCACCTCCTGGAAGTAGGCCGTCACCTTCATCTCCAGAGGATTCCCCCGGGTGCCGGTTTGGGCCCAGGGGGTTGGGCTCAACTCAGCCCAGCGGCGGCAGCAGCGGCTCGGGCGACGGAGCGGCTGGCGGTGGTGCGGCCGGCAAGGCCTCACCGCCGTTGTCGAACAGGCGCCAGCCGCTGGCCTCCACCTCCAGATGCACGGTTTCGCCAGGGGCCACCCGCTGTTCGGGGTCGGCCCGCAGCTGCACCAGCTGATCCCCCTCCAGCAGCCGGCAGGTGAGCAGCTGTTCGTTGCCCAGGCTCTCCACGTGGCACAGCTCGGCGGGCAGGTTGCGGTTGGTGGCGGGGGCCAGCCGCAGGTGCTCGGCCCGCAGGCCGCCGGTGAGGGCGTCGGGCCCGCCGCGGCTCTGCCATTGCTCCAGGGCGGCACGGATCTCACCCTCCAACAGAAAGCGGCGTCCCCCCAGTTGCAGTTGGCCGTTGCCCACCGCCAGCACCGGCAGCAGGTTCATCGGCGGGCTGCCGATGAACTGGGCCACAAACAGATTGCTGGGCCACTGGTAGAGCTCCATCGGCGTGCCCAGCTGCTGCAGCTGCCCGCGGTTGAGCACGGCGATGCGATGGCCCATGGTCATCGCCTCCACCTGGTCGTGGGTCACATACACCGTGGTGGTGCCAAGCCGCCGCTGCAGCTCCACGATCTGGGCGCGGGTGCCCGTGCGCAGCTTGGCGTCCAGGTTGCTGAGCGGTTCATCCATCAGGAACACCGCCGGCTGCCGGGCGATGGCGCGGCCCAGGGCCACGCGCTGCTTCTGGCCGCCGGAGAGCTCCTTGGGCAGGCGATCGAGCAGGTGGTCGAGTTCGAGGGTGCTGGCCACCTCCGCAATCCGTTGCGCGATCCGCTCCTCCCGGCCCGAGCGGTAGCGCAGGGGCCCCGGCAGGCCGTCGCTGGCGCGGTGCAGGCCGTCGGCCAGTTGCTGCAGGGGCGTGCGCCGCCGCTGGCGCCGCAGCCCGAAGCCGATGTTGTCCGCCACGCTCAGGTGCGGATAGAGCGCGTAGCTCTGGAACACCATGGCCACGTCCCGCTGGGCGGGGCGCAGGCCGGTGACGCAGCGGTCGCCCACGAAGATGTCGCCGCCGCTGGGGGCCTCCAGGCCCGCCAACAGGCGCAGCAGGGTGCTCTTGCCGCAGCCGGAGGGGCCTACCAGCACCAGGAATTCGCCATCGGCGATGGCCAGGTCGAGCTGGCGCAGCACCTCCACCGGCGCGCCGCCCCGCCGGGGTGGGTAGGTCTTGCTGACCTGCTGGAACCGAACCTCTGCCAAGCCCTGGGCCCGCGGCGGCCCGATCCTAGGGTTGATCAAATGCAGTTCATTGATCAGGCCCGCATCGCGGTGCAGGCCGGCCGCGGCGGTGATGGCATCGTGGCCTTCCGGCGTGAGAAGTATGTGCCGGCCGGTGGCCCCTCCGGCGGCGATGGCGGCCGCGGCGGCGATGTGTGGCTTGAGGCCGACCCCAACCTGCAGACCCTGCTCGACTTCAAATACAAGCGTCTGTTTGAGGCGGTGGATGGCCGCCGGGGTGGCCCCAACAAAAGCACCGGCGCCAGCGGCGACCACCTCACCATCAAGGTGCCCTGCGGCACGGAGGTGCGCGACATGCGCACCGGCATCCTGTTGGGCGACCTCACCGAGAAGGGCCAGCGCCTGTTGGTGGCGGTGGGCGGCCGCGGTGGCCTCGGCAATGCCCACTACCTGAGCAACCGCAACCGCGCCCCGGAGAAATGCACCGAGGGCCGCGACGGTGAAACCTGGAACCTGCAACTGGAGCTGAAGCTGCTGGCGGAGGTGGGCATCATTGGCCTGCCCAACGCCGGCAAGAGCACCCTGATCTCGGTGCTCTCTTCAGCCCGGCCCAAGATCGCCGATTACCCCTTCACCACCCTGGTGCCCAACCTGGGGGTGGTGCGCCGGCCCACCGGCGACGGCACGGTGTTCGCCGACATCCCGGGGCTGATCGCCGGTGCCGCCCAGGGGGCTGGGCTCGGCCATGAATTCCTGCGCCACATCGAGCGCACCCGGCTGTTGATCCACCTGGTGGATGCCAGCTCCGACGATGTGGTGCGCGACCTGGAGGTGGTGCGGGGGGAGCTGGCGTCGTACGACAGCGGATTGAGCGAACGGCCCATCCTGGTAGCCCTCACCAAGAGCGAGCTGTTGCTGGAGGAGGAGCTGCAGGAGCGCCGGCAATTGCTGGAGCAGCACTGCGGCAGGCCCGTGTTGGCCATTTCAGCGGCCACCGCCCAAAACCTGGATCAGCTGTTGGCGGCCACCTGGAGGGAGTTGGGGATCTGACGGCAGATCCCCTGCCTTGATCGGGAGATCAGTCGTCGTAGACGAGGCACTCAGGGGCGTCGGGGTTCAGATCGCAGAACACCTCGAGCGGGGTGGGGTCGTGGTTGTCCCCGGGGTGGTGGGCCTTGTACTCCTCAAGGTCCTTGATCTCGCCTTCGAGGTGGCGCACCTTGCCCTCATCGCCGGCCTGGCGGGCTGCGGCGATTTCGTTTTTGTCCTTGGCGATGTGCTCGTCGATGGTGTTCATGGAAGGGGCCGGAGGAGCTCGGGCCGCTCGACGTCGGGCACACCATACGGGTGCCAGGCGGCCCTTGCCGGGGTTTGTGGTGGGCTTCTGATGCTGGCCCCTGCGGCGCAATGGCGGCAGCGTGGCTAGGAGAGAAGCAGCTGCTCAGCTGCCCCATGGCCCGGATTCGTCAACGGCGGGATCGCCATTTCATCGATGACCATGGCCAGCTGTTCTGGATCAATGGCCCCGATCACCACTGCTACCTCTCGGAACAACGGCAGTGGCGCCAGGGGCTCACGTTTGAAGAGGTGCTCGAGTGGAAACAGTGCTCCCCCAGCGGCCTGGTGAGCCAGCGCTTCACCTCCCTGCAGGCGGCCTGTGAGGCCTTTGAGCACCACCAGATCACCTGGTCGCTCGATCTCTACCTGCGCCGCATGGGGGATGAGATGGCCCTGCAGCGCGGCTGCGACGACTACAAGCCCACCGCCATGAAGGAGGAGGAGGAGGCCCGCGGCGCCCGCCCCCGCCGCCAGCCCTGGCTGAGCGCTGATGGCGCCGCCAACGCCGCCGCGGCCCCGCGCTGCGACCTCAGTGCCCGCCCTCGCTGTGCCCCGGGCGAGGCGCCCCACCTGCAGCGCCGCCGCCGCAGCAGCGCCGCCCAGGGCCCGGGGGTCAGCCCGGCAGCTCGCTGAGCTCCAGCCAGCGCTCTTCCCCCTGCTCAATGCGCTGCAGCAGGGCGCTGAGCTCCTGGCTCTGCAGCTCGAGGGCGGCGTAATCGCTGCCGCCGGCCGCCAGCCCCTGCTCCAGTTCCAGGCGACGCGCCTCCCATTGGGGCAGCTGCTGCTCCAGCGTGCTCAATTCACGGCTTTCCTTGAAGCTGCGGCGCCGGGGCTTGCCGGCCGCCGCTGGCG
This sequence comes from Vulcanococcus sp., assembly GCA_044360095.1. GTDB lineage: Bacteria > Cyanobacteriota > Cyanobacteriia > PCC-6307 > Cyanobiaceae > Vulcanococcus. Next base: position 4,162 of record JBIKKZ010000062.1, read on the forward strand.
CCACTGTTGCCGCTGCCGCTGGGGTTTCCGGCGGTGTCGCCGTTGCCCCCTTGGCGCCGCTGGCCCGCTCCAGGTAGGCGCTGTAGTTGCCCTCAAACCGCTTCAGCCGGCCGGCCTCGAAGCAGAACAACCGGTCCACGGTGCGGTCGAGGAAGTAGCGGTCGTGGGAGACCACCACCACGCAGCCGCGGAAATCCTCCAGGAAGTCCTCGAGCACCGTGAGGGTCTGCACGTCGAGGTCGTTGGTGGGCTCATCCAGCAGCAGCACGTTGGGGGCCTCCATCAGCAGGCGGCACAGGTGCAGCCGCCGCCGCTCGCCGCCGGAGAGCTTGCTCACCGGTTGGTGCTGCTGGGCCGGCGGGAACAGAAAGCGCTCCAGCAGCTGGGAGGCGCTGAGGCTGCTGCCCTCCAGCTCGATGGCGCTGGCGGACTCCTTCACCACGTCGATCAGCTTGCGTTCGCGGCCGGCGGCATCGGTGCCATCCAACAGCTGGTGGCTGTGTTGATCGAAGTAGGCCAGTTTCACGGTGCTGCCCAGCTCGATGCGGCCGCCGTGGGGCTGGCGGCGCCCGGCGATCAGGTCGAGCAGGGTGGATTTGCCCACGCCATTGGGGCCGATGATCCCCACCCGGTCTTCGGGGCTGAAGTCGTAGCTGAATTCCCGCAGCAGGGCCGGGGCTCCGGCCGCCTGGGCCGCATCGCTGGCCCACACCTGCAGCCCCTCCGCCTCGATCGCCCGCTTGCCCAGGCGCCGCTGGTTGCTGGCGAGGCTCACCTGCCCCTTGAGCTGCCGCTTGGGAATCTCCTGGAGCGCTTCGATCCGCTGGATGCGGGCCTTCTGCTTGGTGCTGCGGGCCTTGGGGCCGCGCCGCAGCCACTCCAGTTCCCGCCGCAGCACCCCTTTGAGCTTGGCGTCGCTGGCGGCGGCTGATTCCTCCTGCTCCGCCTTGCGGTCCAGGTAGGTGGCGTAGTTGCCGCTGTAGCTGCGGGCTTCGCCCCGGTCCACCTCAACGATTCGGTCAGTCACCTGATCAAGCACGTAGCGGTCGTGGGTGATCAACACCAGGGCGCCGCGGAACCGTTGCAGGTAGCCCTGCAGCCACTGGATGCAGTCGGCATCGAGGTGGTTGGTGGGTTCATCCAGCAGCAGCACATCCGGATCCGCCACCAGGGCTGCTGCCAGGGCCAACCGTTTGCGATAGCCCCCGGAGAGGTCGCCGACCCGGCGCTGGGTGTCGCCAATGCCCAGCCGTTGGAGCACCTCGCGGATCTGCTGCTCCAGCCCCCAGGCCTGGCTCTGGTCCATGCGGGCATTGAGGCTGCTGAGCTCCGCCAGCAGGGCGGTGTCGTCGCGCCCATCGGCGTGGGCCAGGGCCAGGGCATCGCTCAGGGCCGTGTAGCGCCCCAGCAGCTCCATCTTTTCGCCGCTGCCAGCGAACACCTGCTCCAGCACGGTGCGCTCGGGATCCATCTCCGGCTCCTGGCTCACCAGCACGATCCGCGCCTGCGGTTGCACCCGCCGCTGCCCCGCCCCCGGCGGCTCCAGCCCGGCCAGCAGCTTCAGCAGCGTGGATTTGCCGGCGCCGTTCGGGCCAATCAGCCCCAGCCGCTCCCGTTCCCCCACGTGCAGGGTGAGGTTTTCAAACAGGGTGCGGATGCCGAAGTCCTTGCGGACCTCCACCAGGCTGATCAGGCTCAAGGGCTGGGGAGCTGCCGCTGCGACTCCAGATAAGCAAACACGCTCTTGTCGCCCACATCGGCGGCGGCGGGCATGGGGAATTTGCGCAGGCAGAGCACCAGCAGCAGCGCCGCCTCCAGCCCCAGCAGCAGCGTGGTGGCGGAGGCGGGGAGCAGCCCGCTGAGCTGCCCCAGCAGGGCGATGGGAAGAAGCAGGGTCACGCCGATGGCCTCAGGCCGGCGGAAGCAGAAAAATTCCTTGAAGCCGATGCCCGCCAGGGCGGCGAAGAAGGGGCCGATCAGCCAGATCCAGCGGCTGTCCTGCGCCAGGGCCGCCGCCATGCCCGCCGGGCCCGCCGTGATGGCCAGGGCCCCGAAGCCAAGGCTGCCGATCAGCCAGAGCAGTTGCAGGGCCCGGTGGAGGGGGCGCAGGTAGATGTGGATCCAGCGCAGGGCCAGGCCCACCCCCGCCAGCAACGGCAGCAGCCACGGCCACAGCCAGCCGCTGCCAAGCCATTGCCACTGCACCAGCAGGGCCGCCTGGGCGATGGCGGCGGTGAACAGCGCCAGCCGGTAGCCCAGCACCTCGCGGCGGTCGTCAGCGGTGATCTGGAAGGGGCCATAGACCCCCTCGAACACCGCGTCCCCGGGGTTGGTGCTGGCGCTGGTCATGGCTGCAGCTGGGCTTGCACCAGTGTGGCCAGCGGCGGGCCGGCGGGCACGATCCCGGAGGGGTGCAGCGGAAACAGGGCACCGAAGTAGTCGTGCCGCCAGGCCTGATCGCAGCAGCTGGCCGCCACGCCGGGTAGGGCAAAGAACCGCTGGCGCCAACGCCACAGCCCCGGGTACTGCCACAGCGGCCGGCGGCTGACGCCGAACAGCGGTCCGTACACCAGCTCCAGACGAATCAGGGTGGGGAACAGCTGCACATCCGCCAGGCTGAGCTGCGGGCCGCACAGCCAGGGTCCCCCGGCGCTGAGGGCCCCCTCGGCCTGCTCGAGGCTGGCGAACAGCGCCGCCTCAGCCCGGTCGTAGGCCGCCTGGGTGCGGGCGAAGCCGCAGCGGTACACGCCGTCGTTGACGGCGTCCTGGACTTGATCGCGCCAGCCGTTGATCGCCTCCTGCAGCGCCGCTGGCTCCAGATCCGGGGCGTCGGCCGCGGCGGGCCAGGCGTTGAGCAGCTCCATCAGCCGGGCGCTTTCGCCCACCACCACCCGGCCGTTGGCCCGCTCCACCAGCACCGGCACCGTGGCCCGCTGGCCAGGGTCGGCACCGGCCCGTAGGTAGAGCTCCTGCAGCGTGCTGCAGCCCAGAAACGGCTCGCCGAAGCGCCAGCGGCCCGCCTCCGGGTCGGGCTCCGCCGTGAGCAGCTCGATGCTCCCCTGCAGCTGCCGCAGCAGCCACACCAGCCAGGCGCGGTGCGCCCAGGGGCAGCTGCGCCCCACGATCAACACATGGCCGCCGGGCTCACCGGCGTTGGCCGGTATGGGCGGGCGCTGGCGGAAGGCGGCGGCGGGCCGCACGTAGTTGCCCTCCGCATCGGCCGGGCCCAGGCCGCCCATCAACTGCTGCCACTGCCAGTGCCAGCCCGTGCGGGCGGCACGCACCACGGCCGGGGGGATTGCCATCGGCGGTTGCGCCTCACTGCTGCCAGGCTGGCGCAACAGGCAGCGGGAGAACAGGCCATGGCCCAGGGCCGCGTGCTGGTGGTGGCGGCCACCCATGGCAACGAGCGCAATGCGCCGTGGCTGCTGGAGCAGTGGCGCCAGCGGCCGCAGCTG
>JBIKKZ010000063.1:0-7611 GCA_044360095.1 Vulcanococcus sp.
ATGTGTACGCCGACCGCCGCCTGCCGGAGCCGGTGCGCCGCCACCCGGTGCTCTACGGCGAATGCCTCGGGGGTGCTCTCTATTGGAATGATTTCCTGCGGCTGGCCCGCGCCGCCGGCTTTGCCGATCCACGGCTGGTGAGCGATCGGCCCCTGGAGATCACGGCGCCGGAGCTGGCGGCCCTGGTGGGAGAGACCCGCTTCTATTCCGCCACCTACCGGCTGTTTCAGATCCCTGAGCTTGAGGATGCCTGCGAAGACCACGGCCAGGCGGTGATCTACCGCGGCACCATCCCGGAGTGCCCCCAGCGGCTCGACTTCGACAAGCACCACAGCATCGAGCCGGGCCGGGTGTTTGCGGTGTGCGGCAACACCTTTCGGATGCTGCAGCGAAGCCGCTTTGCGCCCCATTTCACCTTCATTGGTGATTTCGAGCGCCACTACGGCCTGTTTGAGGGCTGCGGCAGCGCCATCCCATTTGATGGTGGCGCCGATTCAACCGCCGGCGCCAGCGCTGCTGGCTGCTGCTAGCCGAAGAAGCCCTTGCTGGTGAGCCACAGGCCCAGGGCCATCAGCGGCGCTCCACCAGGTCGGTGGCGGCGTAGCGCACCTTGGCCAGGGAGGCGTACTTGTCGTCGGCGCTGCGGTAGCCGCAGGCGCAAACCACACAGCTTTGGTAGTCGCCGCCCTCCAGCTGCAGGATGCGGTCGTAGTCCGGCGGGCTGAAGCCCTCGATCGCGCAGGTGTCGACCCCCAGCAGGGCGGCGCTGGTGAGCAGGTTGCCCAGGGCGATGTACACCTGGTTGGCGGCCCAGGCACCGATCACCTGGTTGCGGGGGCCGTCGATCAGGTCCACCTGGATCATCTTGCGGTACCCCTCCAGCAGGCTGGGGTCGAGCCCCCGCTCGCCGGCGGTGGCGGCGATCAGACGGTCGGCGTCGGCGGCGGTGACCAGCCGCTTTTTGAGCAGCACCACCAGGTGGGAGCAATCGGTGATCTGGCTTTGGTTCCAGGAATGGGGCCGCAGCTCGGCGCGGATGGCTGGATCGGTGATCACCAGAAACTTCCAGGGCTGCAGGCCGTAGGAGGAGGCGGTGAGCACCAGGGCCTGCTCCAGGGACTCCCAGGTGGGGGCGTCGATGCGGCGGCTGGCATCAAAGGCCTTGGTGGCATAGCGCCAGCGCAGGGCCTGCAGCAGGGTGTCGGGGCCGGTGGGCATCGGTGCCGAAACAGCGGCCTTTGATTGTGCCGGATGTGCGCCGCCCTTAGCAGCGCAACAAAGCAGCTAGATCTCTGGTCTCACGGCCAAGGCTGGGAACAGCTCCAACAGCTTTCGGTCAAACGTCAGCAGTGGGCAATCAAGCTCTTGAGCTAAGACCACAAATTCGGCGTCGTAGCTGGAGCAGCCCCAGCGAATGGCGATGGCGAGCACCTCTTGCCCATCGACGCTGTGCTCGCAGTGCTCCAGGCGTTCAACGGCTTTTTGCCAGAGCGCGATCGCTTGGTTCGCTTGCAACAGGTCTGCGCGCACATGTTTCAGCAGCACATGGCGGAATTCAGAACGCCAGAGCGGCGGCACACGCCATTCAGGATCACGCCGAAACTGTGCAGCCACAGTCAGGCTTGACGCTGTCGGCAGCATCAACGCTGCGACCACGTTGGTGTCCACGACAACCGTCAATGGCTGTCTCGCTCCGTCGCGGCCACCAGATCGTCCACGGGGATCGGGCCACCTTGGAGCTGGGCTCGCAACGCTTCCACCTCTTGCAGCCAGGTTTCGGTTTCGCTGCTGGTCGCGGCCTGGCGTTTCAGGCAATCCACCACTTCGCTGTTCAGGGTGCGCCCGTGGGCGTGGGCGCGTTGTTCCAGACGGCTCAGCACGTCGTCTGGAATGTCATGGAGCGTGAGGTTGGCCATCTCTCCCGGCCGCCAGGAGCAACAACTGATCAAATCAGTCTGACAGCGCCGCCAAGATTGCGAGGTTGCTGTTCTCAATCTCAGCTCGAGCCACCGTTTGCCAGCCCACCAAAAAGCCCCGGCTCGCGCCGGGGCAGGTGGTGTGAGGAATGGTGCGACCCATGCAGGTGCCCATTGCCGCCGGCTTGGATCAGTGAACCAGCTGATGGCCGCAGTTCACCTCGGCGGTACTACCGATCTAGCCAGGCTTCGCTCAGTTGGCCACCACCAGGGTGTTGGTGCCGCTGCGGCGCAGCAGCTCCGCCAGGGTGCGCATGTCGCGCTCGTGGATCAGCCCCACGCAGCCGCTGGTGCCGCTGTTCCAGTTGCGGCCGGCGCTGGGGTCGAGGTGGATGCCCAGCACCCGCCGGCCCGTTTCAAACTGCGGTTCGATGCCGATCCAGATCGGCCCCAGCTCGCGGGGGCCCTGCTGGCCCAGGGGCTCGGCGGCGCCGATCCAATAACTGCCGGCGGGCAGGGGGGCCTCACTGCCCATCTGGTGCCGGTTGGCCATTTGCCGATCGGCGCGGCCGCTCACCGCGGCGAAATGGCGCTCGGGCTGCCCGGGGATCTGCAGGCGCAGGTCCCAGATCGGGTCGCCGGTGCGGGGCAGCCGCTTTGATGTGCGTTCCAACACCAGAATGGGTCCGCTGGACACGGCCGCCATCGGCTGCTGGTGCAGCGGCGCCAATGGCAGGGCAGCCAGCAACAGCGGCAGGGGCATGGGTCGCCAGCAGGGAGCTGACGACACTTAGGGGGATTTGTTTTTTGTTCAGCAGCACATAACCAGTTGCCCGGCCGGCCCCGATGCCGCTAGTGCTGCAGCACACCGGCGATCAGCAGGATCACGATGCTGCCCGCCACGCTCACTTGATACACCGCATCCACCTGGTTGATGCGCTCGATCGTGGCAGCTTCCTGGTCGGGGCGAACTCGCGAGAGCAGATTGCTGCCCCACACAAACAGGCAGAACAACACTGTTGAGGCCCCAAAGCCCAGGATGTAGAGCTTGTCGATGTAGGTGAGGTAATCCAGCGGCGGCAGGGCGCTGTTGCTGGATTCCCTCAGAAACACAAAGGTGAGCAGAGCCGTGGAGGGGATGGCCAGCCGCACGTCTTTGAGGTCGCCCTCCAGGCTTGGCGCCAACAACAGCGTGGCCATCACCGCCAGCCACGGCACCACATAGGTGTAAAATGCAGACCAAACATTGGTGCGGTAGTTCACAACAAAGCTCACGCGGCTGTACTGCTTCGCCAGATCCCCCTGCTCACCAAATGCCGTGTTGGAGCGGTGAACCCCCGTCACGATCCGCACGCCGGTCACCGAGTAGCCATTGAGGTCAATCGAATCCCCCATGACCTCTCTCCCAGCAGTAGAGGGTCGCAGCACGATGGCCTGGTCAGCCATGGAAAACGACGACGGCCGGGTTTCGATGTTGAGCGGCAATTCCAGTTGTTCAAACGGGAACATGCTCAGATCTTGGTGGTCGTCGTAGAAACGCCCTGAAAAGCGAAACAGCTGCAAATAACGGCCATCCGCTGTGCGCTCTGGCTCGCTGCTATCGGGCTCGATCTTGGCGTCCCAACGCTCCACCTGGTTGGTGAACTCCACCAGCTCCGCAATCGGGATCTCTCCCCGCTCAATTCGCTGCTGCACCTCCTGGGGCCAGTTCAGCCAGTACCAGCCATCGGCGGTGAATGTTTTATCCCGCAGCGACAGGTTGTAGATGTTGCTGATGTGCAGGCCCACGTCGATCGTTTGGCCTGCCGGCACCTTGGGGTTCGGCAGCAAGCGATCGCCCGCCTTCGGCGCCTGGCCCACCAGGCTGAGCATCAGGCCCATGGAGAGCATGAGCCCCACCAGGGCCAGCAACCGCGGGCGAATCCTCGGCATCCCTGCTCTGCATGGTTTTGCGCAAGCTAAGCCCGGTGCTCAACTCCTGACAGGAGTGCTGGGGCAGCGCTTTTCTCAGTGAACATGACCCCACGTAACGAGCCTGATTCGGAGCCCGGCGGCATGACCCAGAGCAACCAACCCCTCGGCTGGCTCAAAAAGCTCGTTCCCTCCGCCATCCGCCGCAGCGTTCGCAGTGCCATCTCCGGCGAGGTTCCGGCACCTGCCGAATCCGCTGCCCCCGCCCCCGAACCCGCCAGCACCCACGTGGTGTTCCTGCCCCGGGATCCCCAGTGGGCCTACTGCTTTTGGAGCATCACCGAAGCCGATCAACAGGCTGCCCGCAAGGCCGGTGCCACCAGCCTTTGCCTGCGGGTGGCGGATGTCACCGGCCTGGGCTTTGACCAATCCCACCCCCACGCCCTCCAGGAGCTGGTGGTCGACGGTGGCGCCACGGAATGGTTCCTGCCGATCCCCGTGGATGGCCGCGATTACCGGGTGGAGCTGGGCTACCGCCTGCGCAGCGGCGGCTGGTTCTCGCTGGCCTTTTCCTCGGTGGCCCACGTGCCCGCCCTGGATCCCAGCCTGCGGGTGGCCGATGCCTTCGTGCCCTTCACGCTGGATGGCCCCATCGGCCCGGCCACCGAGGCCATCGGTGGTGGTGGCGTGCAGCACGAGCAGCTGTACCAGATCGCCACGGCCCGGCCGGCCCGCAGCCGCCGCGTGGGTTCTGAGCTGCTGCATGAAGTCGACGCGGAGTCCGGCGGTGGTTTGTTCGGTGATTCCGGCGTGGGGATGTGGGCCAGCGGCCGCAGCGAATCCGGCAGCGGCATCGTGCGGGCCCGTTCGTTCTGGTTGGTGGCCGATGCTGAGCTGATCGTGTACGGCGCCACCGAGCCCAGCGCCAGCCTGTTCATTGGCGATGAGCAGATCCCCCTCGATGCCGATGGCACCTTCCGGGTGCACGTGCCCTTCCGCGACGGCCAGCAGCTCTATCCCATCCGTGCCGTGGCCGCCGATGGCGAGCAAGAGCGCTCGATCCGCATGGAGTTTGAGCGCACCACCCCACAGGCCCGGGTGAACACCCGCGAGCAGGCCGAGCTGGAGTGGTTTTGAGCCCGGCTGAAGGCTGATGTCAGTCTGACCTCAGACGCCCGCCACTTCGGCGGGCTGGTGAATGCGCTGGAACAAGTAGCCCATGCCCCGGGCGGTGAGGATCAGCTCGGGGTTGTCCGGGTCCTCTTCGAGTTTGGCCCGCAGCCGTGAGATGTGCACATCCACCACGCGGCTGTCGGAGGAGCGCTCGGGCTTGTAGCCCCACACCCTCTCCAGCATGTCGAGCCGGCTGATCGGTTCGCCGCTGCGGCTGATCAGCAGTTCCAGCAGGTTGAATTCCATGCCGGTGAGGCGGATGCGCTCCTCGCCGCGGTGGGCCTGGCGGCGGTTGAAATCCACGCTGAGGTCGCCCACCACCACCAGATGGTTGTGCCAGCCCGCCGTGCCTCCGTTGCCGGACGCTGTGCCGCCGCCGGAGCGGCGCAGCACGCAGCGGATGCGGGCCTCCAGCTCCTTGGGGCTGAAGGGCTTCACCATGTAGTCGTCGGCACCCAGCTGCAGGCCGGTGATGCGGTCGGCCACATCCCCCAGGGCGGTGAGCAGGATGATCGGCACCTCCGACTGGGCCCGGATCCGCTCCACCACTGCGAAGCCATCCAGCTCCGGCATCATCACATCGAGCACCACCACATCGGGCTCAAAACCGCGGAACAACTCCAGGGCTTCGGCGCCGTTCTCCGCCACCTTCACCGCGTGGCCCTGCATGGCCAGGCGGGTTTCCAGCACCCGGCGAATGTTGGCCTCGTCGTCGGCCACCAGGATCTTCACCCGATCGCCGGGAGCGGCCGCCTCGGGCCCGTGGTTCGGGGCGTCGCTTTGAATGCTGGGATCCATGCCGGCGCTGCGTTGGTGCGTTTTCCGCAGTCTTCCCTGGAATCGGGGCGGCTGTCAGCTGCACCACAAGCATCGCGGGGCGACTGTTACACACCAGCGGTGCGATCGCCGCTGCCGATGACCCCCCAGCGGCCCATCAAGGGCCACCGGATCAGCAGAGGGCCTTGCCCCTGGTCCGGCCACAGGGGCTGGAGGTCCCGCTGGAGTTCCGCCATCACCGGCTCGCCGTGACGCTGGGCGTTCTCCACCGCCGACCAGATGCCCAGGTACTGAAGGAACGCCTCCAGGCTCCAGTGCCGTTCGATCTGCAGGTCGTCGGGGAACGGCCACTCCTGCCCCGGAAACGGCAGCCCCGCATAGCGGCGATCCACCCAGGCCCGCTCCGGTGCCCACCAAGATTGAAGCGTGTCGCCGTAAAACCGATCAAACCGCTCTCCTAGCTGAGGATCGGGCAGCTGTGGCGCCAGGTAGCCGATCCAGGCCATCACGGCCCCGGGCCGCGCCACCCGCCGCAGCTCCGCATTGAAGGCTTCCCCGGCAAACCAATGCACCGCCTGGGCCACGAACACTGCGTCGACGCTGCCGGCGGGCAGGCCGCTGGCGCTGGCGGGGGCACAGCTGTACCGGACGCGGGGGTGTGCGATCGCCTGTTGAATTTGGCTGGGGCTGGCGTCAGTGGCGACCACCTGATCGAACAGCTCGGCCAGGGCCAGGGAGGCCTGCCCATTGCCGCAGCCACAGTCCCAAACCCTGTGCCGTTGTGGGCAGCGCGCCGCAAAACGGCCAAACAACGCTGCCGGGTAGGTGGGACGGTGCTGGGCGTAGGCCGCCGCCACCGCATCGAACAGGTCCACCGGTGTGTCCGCCACGCTGCGCAATTGCGGCTCTTCTGGTTCTAATGGGTGGGTGAGCTGCGGCTTTGATGCGCTGGTCTTGGTCCGCACTTCGGCAGCAGCTCTGGGATGAGCGCTCCCAGCGCTTCAAGCTCACCCTGGCGGTGTGGCTGTCGCTGGTGCCCGTGTTCATGCTCACCTCCACGGTGGCCCTGCTGAATGCGCGCCAAGCGGTGGATGGCCGCCTGCGTCAACAGTTGATCTGGGATGCGGAGCAGGCTTCTCAGTGGCTCACGTTCTGGGATGACCAGCACTTGCGGCAGTTGCAGTTGCTGGCCAGTTACCCCCTGATCCGCCGCTTTGAAGGGGAGCAGGCTGGCCTGATGATTGATCGGGTCCATCGCTATTTCCCCCACTACAGCTATGCGCTGCTGAGCAAGGAGGGCGGCACCTTGGACACGGTTGGTTCCCTGATCCAGCCTGTGGATCCCCAGCAGCTGCAGCGCCTGCCGGAGGATCTGGCCGATTCCTATACCAAGGCCCTGAAGGGCATGAGCTCGTCGGCCCCCCTGCTTCCACCGTTTGCCAAAGAGCCCTGCGTGGCCAGCAGTGTGCCCGTGTATCGGCTCAACGGGGCGGGAACATCAGTGGGTGGGGTGATGACCACCTGCATTTCCCTGCAAAACCTGGGCTGGGTCACCGGCATCAACCGGCTGATCAAAGGGGTCTCGGGCGGGGAGCACTCCTTGCCGATCATCGATTTGGATGCCGGCAAACGCCGCGGCTACGCGTTGCTGCTGGTGCTGGAACCCGGCCGTCTGATTGAACTGGGCCTGGGCGCTGCCGGGCCGCAACAGGAAGCGCGGCGCATGAACGTCAAGCGCTTGAGCCAGAGCGACTGGGAACCGATTGTGCGCCTGGCGGAGTCGGCCCAGGGGCCCACGTCGTTCCACGCCGTGTCGATCAAAGGGGTCGACTAC
>JBIKKZ010000064.1:0-7576 GCA_044360095.1 Vulcanococcus sp.
TACGTGGCACCTGCCCCAGGGCCGGGGCTCAGAGCTGGCCCTCGATCGCCTCGATCACCCCGTCGCGCACCACCACCGCCACCGACAACTTCTCCACCAGGTTGTCGCCCACCGTCACGTCGCAGAAGCTCTCCAGCTGGCCCTGCTCCACGATCTGCTCCATCTCCAGATCGCGCACCTGCACCTGCTGCTCCAGCAGCTGCCGCTTCTGCTCCTCCAGCTCGGCCCGCTTGGCCGCCACCTGCTCCTGCACGGAGGCCACTTGGTCTTGCACCCGGGGGTCGAGCGGGTTGGCGCTCTGGCTGCGAATCGCATCCACCAGCTGCTGGCCCTCCTGCTCCAACTGGGCCAACTGGCCGTCGCTACCGGCGATGGCGTTGCTGATTTCGCGTTCGGCGTCCTCCTTCCAGCGGGGGGTCACTACGGCCCGCACCGTGATCGAACGCTTGATCGAAAGGCTGCCGTCGGCCATTGGAGGGCTTCGAAGAGCCACAGCTTCTCAGGCGAGCCCGCCGCCGGCAACGCACCGGCAGGGCGGGTTTCCGGCGATCAACGCCCGTAAATGGCCTCGATCGCAGCGGCATCGCGGGCGGCGATGCGATCGCGCTTCTGCTTCAGGGTCTGGGTGAGCAGGCCGTTGTCGAGCGTGAACGGCTCCACCAGGGCCACCCCCGCCAGCCGTTCATCGGGCCGCGCCCCGGGGCGCCCCTGCAGGCGGCGGTTCAAGCGGCCGGTGAGGGCCTTGAGCAGGGCGGCATCCCGGAGATCCAGCCCCTGCTCCTGGGCGTAGGCGGCCAGGGCCTCCGGCTTGGGCACCACCAGGGCGCCGAGGGCCTTGCGGTCCTGCCCCACCAGCATCACCTGCTCCACCAGGCTGCAGGCCATCAGGCACTCCTCCAAGGGCCCCGGCTCGATGTTCTCGCCGGTGCTGAGCACGATCGTGTCCTTGGCGCGGCCGGTGAGCACCAGAGTGCCGTCGGCCAACAGCTGCCCCAGGTCGCCGGTGTCGAACCAACCCTCGGCATCGAGCACCTTGGCGCTGGCCTCCGGCTTGCCGAGGTACCCCCCCATCACCTGGGGGCCGCGGGCCAACACCCGGCCCCGCTGTCCCACCGCCAGGGGGGCACCGCTCTCGGCATCTACGATCCGGATCGCCGTGCCGGGCAGCGGCTGGCCGGAGCTGCCGCGGCGGTTGTTCCAGCGGCGCCGGCAGGTGAGCACCGGGCTGGTTTCGGTGAGCCCGTAGCCCACCAGCAACTCGATGCCAATGGCTTCAAAAAAGCCATCCACGTGGATCGCCAGGGCGCCACCGCCACTGATGGCCGTGCGCAGACGTCCGCCGATCAGCTGCTGGCGCACCTTGGGCCAGAGCACCGCCGAGGCCAGGCGGTGCAGCGGCCAGCTCAGCAGCGCCGCCGCGGCCGCCGTGATCCGCCGGGGCATCGGCTCCGGCGCCAGGGTGCGGTCGGCGGCGGTGCGGCGGCTCACCCCATGGAAGCGGCTCAGGGCCAGGGCGGAGCGCAGCAACCGCTGGCGGCTGGCGGGCATGGCCGCCAGGGCATCCTCAAAGCCGCCGAGCAGGGCCTCCCACAGCCGCGGCACGCTGATCAGATAGTGGGGGCGCACCCGCTGCAGGTCGGGCCGCAACTGCTTGAGGGTGGTGTAGGTCTGCGCGCAACCGCAGGAGAGCAGGAAGTATTCGGCGCTGCGCTCGTAGGCGTGCCAGATGGGCAGCACGCTCAGCACCCGGTCGCCGGGGTTGGGGGCCACCGCCACCCCCAGGTGCCGCAGCTGGTGCAGCAGGTTGGCCTGGCTGAGGGGCACCCCCTTGGGCTCGCCGGTGGTGCCTGAGGTGTAGAGCACCGTGGCCAGCCGTTGCTCGCCCCCCTCGGGCATCGGTGGCGCCGGGGCCGCCGCGCCGCGGGCCATCAGCTCCTCCCAATCCACGCAGGTCAGCCCCGGCGGCGCATCCGGCGCCTCCCCCTGGAGCAGCACCACACAGCGCAGCTGTGCCGGCAGGGCACCACTGCGCTGCAGCTGTTGCAGCAGCTCCGCCGACTCCAACACCAATGCCACGGCGCCGCTATCGGCGGCGATGTAGCGCAGCTCTTCGATCGGGGCGCCGCTGCCCCGCACCGCATCGGCGGCCCCCAGGCGCATCAGGCCCTGGTCGGCCAGCAGCCAGCGGGGGCTGTTTTCGGAAAACAGCGCCACCACCTCGCCGCTGCGGATCCCCAGGGCGGCAAAGCCCGCCGCCGCCTGCTCGATGCGCTGATGCAGCTGGCGGAAGCTCAGCTGCTCGGCGGGCTTGGCATGGGGGGCATCGAGGGCCAGGGCATCGCCGTAGCGCTGGGCCAGCACCCCCCACAGCTGCTCCAGGCCGCTGAGGCCGCTCCAGTCGTCGCGTTGATCCAGGGCCAGCCGGTCGCGGCGGGACCCTTGCCAATGCACGGCAGCGGTGGGCAGGGAATGGGCCATGCGGAGAGAAGGCGGCGCCACGGGTGGCACCGGTCTTACCACCCCTGCAGGGCTTCTGGGGGCTGGGGCGGACGCAGTCGCACCCCGAAGCGGCGGCTGAAGGCCTCCAGCAACGGCAACCGCAGCGCCCCGCTGCGGAGCTCCGGCCGCCAATCCTGCAGACGGCCCACCGGCCGGTCGGCGATGCCGCAGGGCACCACACGGCTGAAGCCCTCCAGGGCCACATCCACATTCAGGGCCAGGCCGTGCTGGCTGATCCAGCGGCGCCCCCCCACCCCAATGGCCGCCACCTTGCGCCCCTCCAGCCAAACGCCGGTGAGCCCATCGATGCGCTCCCCCTGCAAGCCCAGCTCCGCCAGCAGGTCGATCACCACCGCCTCCAGCTGCCGCATGTAGCCATGCAGATCGGCGCCGTGGCGCTGCAGGTTGAGCACGGGGTAGAGCACCAATTGCCCGGGGGCATGGAAGGTCACCTCACCGCCGCGGTCGATGCGGTGCAGCGGAGCGGGCGGATCCTCGGGGTCAAACCCCAGGAAGCGTTCGTCGGCGCCGCGCCCCAGGGTGTAGCAGGGCTCGTGCTCCAGCAGCAACACGGCATCGGGGCCCTGCGGGGCCGCCAGCAGCCGGCCCTGCAGCTGTTGCTGCCAGCGCCAGGCCAGCGGGAAGGGCACCGGCCGCTGCGCTTGGAAACAGATTGCGTCGCCCATGGTGCAACTCACCCTCCGTTCCTAGCGTTTGAAGATCCCCATCGCCTTGGGAGCCACGGGATGAAGCTGTTGATCCACGGCCGCAATCTGGAGGTGACTCCAGCCATCCGCGACTACACCCAGGACAAGCTCACGCGGGCCATCGGCCATTTCGACGGCATGGTCAAGGAGGCGGATGTGCACCTGTCGGTGGCCCGCAACCCGCGGGTGCCGCAGCAGACCGCGGAGGTCACCGTGTTTGCCAACGGCACCGTGATCCGCGCCCAGGAGCGCAGCGAAAACCTTTACGCCAGCATCGATCTGGTGGCCGGCAAGCTCACCCGGCAGCTGCGCCGCTACAAGGATCGCCACGGCGACCACCACCACAGCGCCGGGCACCATGCCAGCCACACCCCCAGCCTGGCGGAATTGGCCGGCGATGAGGTGGTGCAGGGCTCCCTGGTGGAGGGCAAGGAGCCCAGCCTCCCCAGCCGCGGCGTGCGGCGCAAGTATTTCGCCATGCCCGCCATGGCGCTGGAGCAGGCCCTGCAGCAGCTGGAGCTGATCGACCACGACTTTTACCTGTTCCGCGACGCCGGCAGCGGCGAGCTGCAGGTGGTGTACCGGCGCAACCACGGCGGCTACGGCGTGATCCAGGCCAAGGGCTGAGCCGCTTGCGCGACCTCCCCGATCTCGCCCCCCTAATCGACCACGCCCTGCTGGATCCCCACCAGGGCCAGGAGGCGGTGCTGCGCTGCTGCGATGAGGCGCGCCACTTCGGCTTTGCCGGTGTGTGCCTGGCGTCGCGCTGGTTGCCCGTGGCCCGGGAACGGCTGGGCCCCAGCGGCGGCCGCGGCCCGAGGTTGATCAGCGTGGTGGGGTTCCCCTTCGGCGCCGTGCCCGCGGCGGTGAAGCTGGCGGAAGCGGAATGGGCCGCCGCCGCCGGCGCCGAGGAGCTCGATGTGGTGCCCGATTTCGGCGCCCTGGCCGATGGCGACAGCCGCAGCTTCTGCGACGACCTGGCCCCGATCGTGGAGTTGGGGCTGCCGGTGAAGGTGATCCTCGAGGTGGGCCGCCTGGAGCCCGCCGCCCTGGAGCTGGCGGTGGAGGCCAGCATCGATGTGGGGGCTGCGCTGCTCAAAACCGGCAGCGGCTTCGGCCCCGCCGCCACGGTGCAGCAGGTGCAGCGGCTGCGGGATCTGGCCCGCGGCCGCGCCGCCATCAAGGCATCCGGGGGCATCACCAACCTCGAGCAAGCGCTCGACCTGGTGGAAGCGGGCGCCAGCCGCCTCGGCACCAGCCGCGGGGTGGCCCTGATCCAGGCGCTCCGGCACGGGGACCCCGGCAACCCGTGAGCGCCGACCAGCGCCTGGAGGGCCTGGTGCTGCGCAGCACCCCGCTGGGGGAGAGCGACCGGCTGCTCACCGTGCTCTCCGCCGCGGAGGGGCTCACACGGCTGGCGGCCACCGGCGCCCGCAAACCCAAGAGCAGCCTGGCGGCGGCGGTGCCCCTGGCCCTGCTGAGCCTGCAGGTGGGGGGGCGCAGCGGCCTGCGGCGGGTGCGGCAGCTGCGGGTGCTGCGCAATTACTCCGCCCTGGCGGAGCGGCTGGAGACCCTGGCCGCCGCGCAGGGGTTGGCGGAGCTCTGCCTGGAGTTGGTGCCCACCGGCGCCGCCGTGGAGGGGGTGCTGGATGATTTGCTGCTGCAGCTCAACCGCCTCGAGCTGGTGGTGAAGGAACGCCAGGGGTCCCTGGAGGCCCTGGCCATCGCCGTGCAGGGGGCCGTGCACCTGTTGGCCCTAGGGGGATACGCCCTGCCGCTGGCCTGCTGCGCCCGCAGCGGTGCAGCGCTGGAGCCCCCCCTGGGCAACTGGGAGTGGCGCTGCAGCCTGCTGCCAGCAGAGGGGTTTGTGATCGGCGCCGTGGCCGGTGCCCAGATGGTGCTCAACGCCTCGGAGCTGGCGCTGTTGCAACGCCTGCTGCGGCCAGCCCTGCCCCGCAAACGCGATGGAGAGCTGATGGGGCCCGAACCGGTGTGGCTGCGGCTGCTGCAGCTGCAGGAGCTCTGGGGCCGGGAGCATTTGAGCCGGGGTGCACGCTCCTGGCGGCTGCTGCGCCAGTGCTTTGGCGATGGGGCATCATCGTGAGCCGACCCCCGTCTCCGCCCTTGCGCGAGCCCCAGCGATCCGTCGGTCTGCCCAACGACCTGCAGAACCCCCTGCGGGCAGGCCTGCAGGGGGTTCTGGCGCTGCCGGAATTCCGCAAGCTGTGGCTGGGACAGGTGTTCAGCCAGCTGGCGGACAAGTTCTACATCGTGTTGATGGTGTTTCTGATCGCCCAGTACTGGGTGACGGCCACACCACCGGCGGGGGGCGCCCTGGCGGAGGCGGCCGGCGCCTTCCGGCTCAGCATCGACAGCCGCGCCCAGCTGATCACCCTGCTGGCCACCGGCATCTACGTGGCCAACACCATCCCGGCCATGGTGCTGGGGCTGCTGGCGGGGGTCTGGGCCGACCGCTGGCCCAAGCGGGAGGTGATGGTGGCCAGCAACGCCATCCGGGCCGGCCTGGCGCTGCTCACCCCCCTGTGCCTGCTGGATGGCCCCCACTGGCTGGGCCTGAGCTGGGGCTACTGGGCCCTGCTGGTGATCACCTTCCTGGAATCGGTGCTGACGCAGTTTTTTGCACCGGCCGAGCAGTCGGCTATCCCGATGCTGGTGCCCGGCCAGCAGCTGCTCGCCGCCAATTCCCTCTACCAGGCCACCAGCATGGGGGCCACGATCGTGGGCTTCGCCCTCGGCGATCCGATCCTGCGGCTGCTGCGCCATGCCCTGGCGGGGTTGGGCATCGCCAACGGCGAATTTGCCCTGCTTCCCCTCTGCTACGGCCTGGCGGCCCTGTGCATCGCCTGGATCCGAATCGAGGAGGTGCCGCAGCGTCAAGCGGAAGCCAACGTGTGGCGCGAGATGGCCGACGGGCTGCAGGTGCTGCGCCAACAACCCAGCGTGCGCAGCGCCCTGCTGCAGCTGGTGCTCCTCTACAGCCTGCTGGCGGCCCTGTATGTGCTGGCCATCAGCCTCGCCTCGGCCATCAGCAGCCTGGGCCCCACCCAGTTCGGCAGCCT
The DNA here is from genome assembly GCA_044360095.1 of Vulcanococcus sp. Lineage (GTDB taxonomy): Bacteria > Cyanobacteriota > Cyanobacteriia > PCC-6307 > Cyanobiaceae > Vulcanococcus. The sequence continues at coordinate 6,287 of JBIKKZ010000064.1, forward strand.
GCTGGCCATGAGCGGCGTGGGCCTGGCCCTGGGGGCCCTGGCGGTGGCCCAGGTGGGCCATCGCTTCAACCGGCGGCGGCTCGCCTCCGCGGGCCTGGGCACCATCGCCTGGAGCTTGGTGTTGCTGGGCCAGTTGCGGGGCCAACTGGTGGGCACCCTGGGCCTCTGCGCCGTGCTGGGGGTGGGGGCGGCCCTGCTGGCGATCCCCGCCCAGACCACCATCCAAGAGGACACCCCGGAAGCGCTGCGCGGCAAGGTGTTCGGACTGCAGAACAACCTGATCAACATCGCCCTCAGCCTGCCGCTGGTGCTGGCGGGCACGGTGGTGAGCCGCTACGGCCTGCTGCCGGTGCTCTGGGCCCTGGCGGCCCTGGCCCTGGCGGCCGCGCTGCTCGAGCGCCCCTGGAAACGCTGCTAGCGTCAGTCATGGCTCGTGCTGCCACTGCGTGACCCACATCGCCTGGCTGGGCAAGAAATCGCCCTTCTGCGGCAACGTCACCTACGGCCTCACCACCACCGAAGCGCTGCGGCTGCGGGGCCACGAGATCAGCTTCATCCACTTCGACACACCGGTGGGGGCCGAGGCCAGCAGCGGCGGCCCGGAGGTGGCCCTGCCCTACCTGGTGAAATCCCAGGTGTACACCATCCCCTCGCCCGGGGCCCAGCGGGAACTGCGCGAGTCGCTCGAGCGGCTGCGGCCCGATCTGGTGCACGCCAGCCTCACCCTCTCACCACTCGACTTCCGCCTGCCGGACCTTTGCCAGCAGTTGGGGCTGCCGCTAGTGGCCACCTTCCACCCGCCGTTTGACGCCTCGCTGCGCAACCTCAGCGCCGGCACCCAACAGCTCACTTACCAGCTGTATGCCCCCTCGCTGGCCCGCTACGACCGGGTGGTGGTGTTCTCCGAGCTGCAGGCCGATGTGCTGATGCGCTTGGGGGTGCCCGCGCAACGGCTGGCGGTGATCCCCAACGGTGTCGATCCCGAGCGCTGGTGTCCGGCGCCCACCCCCACCGCCTCCACCCATCTGATGGAGCTGCGCCAACGCTTCGGCGGCCGGCGGGTGTTCCTCTACATGGGGCGCATCGCCACCGAGAAAAACGTGGAGGCCCTGCTGCGGGCCTGGCGGCTGGTGCAGCCCGGGGGCTGCACGCTGGTGGTGGTGTGCGACGGGCCGGTGCGCCAATCGCTGATGCAGGCCTACGGGCCGGAGATCGGCGTGCACTGGTGGGGTCATGAACCTGACCAGGCCCGCCGCGCCGCCCTGCTGCAGCTGGCGGAGGTGTTCCTGC
>JBIKKZ010000065.1:0-7264 GCA_044360095.1 Vulcanococcus sp.
TGGCGCTCCACTTGAGGCAGGTGAACCCCAGGCAGCTGCTCGGGCTGGTGGGGGTCTTGGACCCGGAGATGGCGGTGGGCATGGGGCCCCCCTGGTGCTGTTGACGCCATCCTCGGGAGCCCAGGCACCGCCCCACTACCCCCATTCGGGGAGGGTTGCCCTCCTCAGCGTTTGAAGTTCTCCAGCTTCTCGAGGCCCTGGCGCAGCAGCTGCTGGCCTTCATTCACCAGGCGCTGCTTGTCGCTGCGGAACTGGCAGGGGCCCGGCCGCAGTTGCACGGTTTTGCTGAAGGGCACGTACCAGATGGCATCGAGCTTGCAGAAGTTGCGGCCCTGCTTAGTGGGCTGGTCCTCCAGCAGTTCACCGCTGAGGCAGCGGTAACCGGTTTTGTCCTTGCCTTCCCGCAGGCAGGTGCCGAGGTTTTTCACAAACAGGCGCTTGCCGTCGCGCTTGAAGCTGGCGTTGGCGAAGCCCGCGAACGACAACGGGTCGTAGCTGAATGGAGCCGCCTGGGCGGCGGGGGCGAGCAGGGCCAGCAGCAGGGCAGCAGACCAGGCGCGGCGCATCGGCTTTGGAGAAACGGTCCGCCGATTCTCCCGCGATCCCCATACGCTTGGAAGCCCTATGGCGAAACTGCCCGTGGATGCCGACAGCCTCCGGGCCCTGTTCACCAAGCCCTACGGCGCGCCAGCCCCCAGCGAAGCCCAATGGCGTGCCCTCTACGCCGATGAGGTGCACTTTCAGGACCCCACCCAGGAACAGCACGGCATCGCCGCATACCTGAAAGCCCAGGAGGGGCTGATTCAGCGCTGCGACGACGTTTATCTCACCCCCGGAGCCATCGCCTTTGGGCAAGGCTGCGCCTTCGTGGAATGGGAGATGGGGCTCAAGATCAAGGGGATCGAGTTCATCTACCCCGGCGCCACCCGCCTGGTGCTCAACGACGCCGGCCTGATCGTGGATCACCGCGATTACTTCGATTTCGTGGGCCCCACCTTTGGGCCGGTGCCGCTGCTGGGGGGCTTTGTGCGCTGGCTCTACAAGCGCTTCGTGGCATGAGTTTCAAGGGCCTGGTGCTGTTCTTGCTGCTGGCCCTGCCCCTGCCGGCCCGGGCCCAGCAACTTGGGGGCCTCCGGGCCCAGGGCCTGCGTTGTCTGCAGAGCGCCGATGGCAGCGGCTGCAAGCCCTTTCTACAGATCAGCCACCGGCTTAAAACCCAGGCGGAGTCCGCCAAGCAATTGCGGTGCTACACGGCCCTGCTGGGCTACGAGGCGCAGGTGTTGGCGGCACGGTCTGCCGGCGGCAGCGATGCCGGTGCCGCTTCCCTGGCGCTGGATCCCGGATTCACGGAACTCCAGGCCGAGTGCGAACGAATTCAGTGAAGGCCAGGGCCCAGGTCTCCACCGTGGCTAGGGCTGAGTTGACCCCCCTGGAGTCCGCCATGTCCAAGCATCAGCTCGAGCAGTTTCTGGACAAAGCGGCTGCCAGCGTGTCGCTGCAGCAGCAGATCGATCAATGCGGGGCTGACAACAGTTGTGTGGTGGCCCTGGCCCGCGAGCACGGCCACAGCTTCTCATCGGCCACCCTCAGCCGCTGGCAGCGCGATCAAGCTTGAGGCCAGGGGATCAGCCCTGGGTGAGGCGGATCCAGTCGGCCACGAGCTGGTGCCGGTCGATCACACTGAGCTGCTCCGCCGGCACCACCGACACCAGCGCCTCGGGGCTGATCAGCTTCATTACATCGGCCGCGTGCTGGGCCGTGAGGGCCTGCACCATGCGGTAGCCGGCGCTCACCGGGTCGGAGAACAGCACCAGGAAGTCGGCCATGGCCAGCCCGCAGGTTCCTCTTGGTCATGCCACAGGCGTGGTGGCGCTGTCACCCCCTGCCGGCGTCCTGACCCTCAGGGCAGGGTGAAGCCGCTCTGGAGGTTTTTCACGTCGAGCATCACCCAGGTCACCCACACCACCAGGGCGATCACCCCACTCACCGCGGCCACCCGGCCGGCGAGGCGCAGCAGCAGCTCCATCGGGCTGATTTCCTTCATGGGCTGGGCGGATGGCTGCTTCCCCCACTCTGCCTGGATCCCCCTGCCTCCGGCCGCTGGGGCATGCCGATCGGCGAGAAGTCGCCAACATGGGCCCAGCACGTCTGGCCCCCCATGCGACCACTGCCCACGCTTGCCGTTCTGGGGTTGTGCCTGGCGCTGGCGGGCTGCGGCGGCGGCAAGGGCGGCACGGCCGGGGCACCGCCGATCACCGGGCCGATCCGGATCAACCTCGACCTCAAGGACCCCTCCAGCAGCTTCGGGGTGCTGCCCCGCGGCGAGGAGCGCAAGCTGTTCAAGGTGGGCTATGGCCGCCACGGTGTGACCTGCGCCGGCAGCCGCTTTGAGGAGGGCTACACCCCCCTGGGTCGCTTCAAGGTGAACGCGATCCTCAGCCCCACCCGTTTCGCCATGGATCCGGCCTTGATCAAGCAATCGGGCAAGAGCGAAGCGGAGCTCAAGCGCACCCTGTTCAAAACCATGAACGCCATCGACTTCGACGGCGACCACGAAATCGGCGAATACGGCGTGGGCTACATCAGCCTGGCGCCTGTGGGTGGGGTGAAACAGCCATTCCGCTTCGACACCTACAACGGCAAATTCCGCTGGTACAGCTTCGCCATCCACGGCAGCAACAACGACAAGCGCATCGGCCAGAAAGTCACCGGTGGTTGCGTGAACGTGGCCGAGCCGGTGCTCACCACCCTGCTCGCCTCCGTGCAGCTGGGGGATGAGGTGGTGGTGAGCGCCAACGGGCCCTGCACCCCCTGAGCGATCAGGGCGCCACCCGCACCTCCCAGCCGGAGAGGGCATTGCGGCGCCGCCCCGGCGCGCCGGTGATCGTGTAAGTGAAGCGGCTGCCGTCGGGGCTGATGAAGCTGGTGACGGTCTGCCCGTCGGGGTAGGTGGCGGTGCCGATGCAATCGGCGCTAACGCGTTAGGTGCCCCGTTCACTGCCGCCGCTGCCATCGGAGCCGCGGTAGGTGAGCACCAGGCCGCCCTGGCCGTCGTACACCTCGCGGCCGCTCTCGGAGTAGGACCGGCCATTGAGCACGCCGCTTTCGCTGTAGAGGTAGATCCCCTTGAGGGTGGCGTTGCTGCAACCCTGGGGGGCCGCTGATGCGGATGCGCCCAAGGCCAGCGGCATCAGGGCCACCGGCATCAGCAGCGCTTGGCTGAGGCGTTTGAGGATCATGGTCATCACCGCTTCGGGGTGCCGGGCAGGAAGGGGAAGGCCTGGGCCGCGAGCACTCCTACGGCGCGCTGGCGCCATGCCGTTGCCTTCGCCATCAGCACCACTCCATTCAGCCAAACCTTAGGGATGGCCAGCGCGTCTGCACCGGCCCAGCAAGGCAACGCCCGGCGCGCGCTAAAGAGGGCTGCCTGCGGTCGCAGCGTTGATGACCCACGTCTCGCGTGGCTGGCGAGGGCCCCTGCTGAGCGCATCCACCTATGTGGGGGCGGTGGTGGCTGTGAATGTGGGGTTCAGCCTGGCCCCAGATCTCGACTGGCTGTGGTCGTTGGTGGTGGGGGGTGTGTTGGTGCTGCGTGATGCCGCCCAACGGCACTGGGGCCACGGTGTCTTGGGTTGGATGGTGCTGGCCGCTGCGCTCTCGTATCGGTTGGGCAGTCCCTCGGTGGCGCTCGCCAGTGCAACCGCGTTCATGGTCAGTGAAACCGTCGACTGGGTTGCCTACACCACCACCCATCGGCCGTTCGCCGATCGCGTGTGGCGCTCCTCTTTGGCCAGTGCACCGGTGGACACCGCCACGTTTCTGCATCTGGCGCAGATCTGGAGCTGGCACCTGTTCGTGATTGGTGTGCTCAGCAAGGCCTCGGTGGGCTGCCTGATTGCCGTGGTCCTGCACCGGCAACGCAGAGGGGTGTCCGTGTGAACGAACGGATCCGCGCGCTGAACGCTCCGCTGATGCACGAGCGCGCATGGGGTCTCACCCCTTCGGCTTCATCGGCGTTGGGTGTTGGACTGCAGCTCCAACCAATGGCAGGCCAGGTTGGAAAGGGAACGCCCTTCTTGATCACTGCAGCTCTGCAGTTGCTGATACAACCGCCAAGACACCGTGATCGTGATGCGCTGCGGCTTGCGGAAGCGGATGTCACCTGAACGACCGCTCTCTTGAATCAGCACAGCGCCATCAGATGGATACCGGTATGGCTGCATATCTGCGCAGTTGGCTCTATCCATTAAAGATTGATTGAGCATTACTTGCTACCGATTACTTCCCTCTGTGGTGGCAGCGCTTCCCGCGGTGGTGTCTGAAAGTGCCTCAAGCGTGACTCATCACACCACCCGCGGGGGGGGGTCATCCATGCAAGTTTCGAATACATAAAAATGTGTAAAGAGCCTGCTGCAATCTGCAGGGCAATGCCTCGTTTTTTGAGCTGCCATCGCCCTTGAAGTTGGCAGTCATGCCATCGCTACCGCCATAGCCTTCGGGCAGATGCACGCAATGGCCATGGGCATCGAGCTTGCGCTCGCCTTGGGCATCCCGATCGCCTACCTGCTGATCAGCACGGCCATCCTGCGCCGCGGTGAGATCACCCTGCCGCGGGCCCTTCGGCAGTTCACCAGCCGCGATCCCCTCTTCTGGAACACCATGGTGGCGATCGCGATCGCCGCAGGCTTGCTGCGTTGGGCCTTGGCGCGCTGAGACGCGATGCCGGATCTCAGTGCGCGCAGAACCTGGTTTGACCGCTTTTCCAAGCTGGCCGCGCGCCATGCCGGCCGTTCGGCGACCTTCACCCTGGCCACAGCCGTGGTGCTGCTGTGGCTGCTCACGGGCCCGCTGTTTGGCTACAGCGACACCTGGCAGTTGGCAATCAACACCGCAACCACGATCGTCACCTTTTTGATGGTGTTTTTGATCCAGCACACCCAGAACATCGATGCGCAGGCGATGCAGATCAAGATGGATGAGCTGATTCGCGCCACCAAGGGAGCCCACAACGCACTGCTGGATCTCGAGGAGATGACCGAAAAGCAGCTCGATGAGCTGCGCGATCAATACGAAGACCTGGCCCGGCAGGCGCAGAGCCAGCTGGGCGGAGAAGATGTGGACACCGGTTCTCCAGAGGTCCCCTACAGGCCCAACGGCCAATCCCCACCTCGCCTGGGTAAGATCTGACGCAAATCTGAAGCAAATCGGAAGCGTGTTGGGGTTTCTTGTGATGCGGTTCTGCGGTTGACGCCCCCTGTTCCCCTGCTCACGCCGCCAGCCCGCGTCAGCCCAGCACTCACTTCCGATCCCTACCCCAGCAAGGCGGACTTGCTCGCGGCGCTGCCCGCCGAGCTCACGCGCCACAGCCCGATCAAGGCCTGGGGCAGCCTGGCCCTCTCGCTGGGGTTATCGGCCGTGGCCTATGGGCTGGGTACCCAGATCCCCCTTGCCCTTTGGGCCACACCCCTGTGGCTGCTCTACGGCGTCGTCACCGGCACGGTGGCGATGGGCCTGTGGGTGATCGCCCACGAATGCGGCCACAACGCCTTCCATCCCAACCGCCGGCTGGAGGGTGCCCTGGGCTTTTTGCTGCACAGCCTGCTGCTGGTGCCCTATCACAGCTGGGCCCGCAGCCATGCGGTGCACCACGCCCACTGCAACCACCTGGAGCAGGGTGAAACGCACGTGCCGCCGCGGGCCGAATCCCTTTCCGGCCGCACCACAGAGGCCCTGCGGCAGCGGCTGGGGTGGCGCCTGTTCGGAACCCTCTCTCTGTTCAACCACTTGGTGATTGGCTGGCCGCTGTATTTGTTTGTCGGTGCCACCGGCGGTGAGGACTACGGCCGCCCCACCTCCCACTTCTGGAATGGCAAGCGCTTCGATCGGGGCCGCCGGTCGCTGTTTCCGCTGACATTCCGCGGCCTGATGCTGCGCTCCAACCTGGGCCTGTTGGTGGTGCTGGCACTGCTGCTGGCCCTGGCGGCGCAGTTCGGCGTGGCCCGGTTGCTCTGCGTGTATGGGCTTCCCTATCTGGTGGTGAACGCCTGGCTGGTGATCTACACCTGGCTGCAACACACCGATGTGGCCATTCCCCACTTCTCCACCGCCGAGTGGACGTGGGCCAAAGGTGTGCTGCAGACGGTGGATCGCCCCTATGGGCCGCTGATCAACCTGCTGCACCACGGCATTGGCTCCACCCACGTGTGCCACCACATCAACTCGCGCATCCCGCATTACAACGCCTGGCGCGGCAATGCCCTGCTTAAGCAGCGCTTCCCGGAGCTGGTGCGCTACGACCCCACCCCCATCCACCGGGCGCTGTGGCGGGTGGCCTGCCGCTGTGGCGCCGTGCGGCGCCGCGCCAGCGATGGTGCGTTTGTGTTCTGAGGCCTCAGCCTGAAACGCTGATTGCCACCCCCTCCGCCCCCCGCATCGAAGCCTTCGGCAGGTTTCTGCTGCGGGGGCTGCGCATCGGCGCCAGCACCGTGTCGATCGTGGAGCTGCTGCGGGGCGACTCCACAGGCGGCATTGCCGCCGGCGCCGCCTGGTTGCTGTTTCTGCAGGTGGAGCGGCGCCTGCCTCCGAAGGCTCAAGACGAGCAGCTGTAGTGCGACACGCCACCGGCGTTGAAAAACTCCTCGGGCTTGAGGCGGTCGTAGGTGGCCGCCAGCTCCGGCGGTAGCGGCTGGTAGGGGTGGCGGAACACCCGCTGCAGCTCCTGGATCAAGCTCGTGTCGCCCTGCTCGGCCCGTTTGTAGGCGGGGGCGATCAACCACTCGCGCCAGGTGATCGCCGGGTTCACGCCCTGCAGCTGCGCGGCGCTGGCCTGGCGCAGCCCCTGCCAACGCTCCAGCCAGGCCTGCCAGCTGGCATCCAGATCGGCGCTGCTGGGGGCGTAGCAGCAGCCCTGCAGTTCGGCGGCCGCCTGCGGCAAGTCCGAGAGGCGGCGGAACAACCGGGTGTAGTCGGCCTTGGCGCGCAGCATCAGCGCCAGCAGGTCGTTCAGCAGCTCTGCGTCGTAGCCGTTGAGCCCCAACTTGGCCGCCCACATCGCCTCCAAGGCATTGCCCATGGCGTCGCGGAAGCCATCCAGCAGGCCCTCGAGTGCCGCCAGGGCTTCGGCATCGCCCTCCAGCAGCGGCCGCAGCGCTGACATCAGCATTCCGTAATTGGCCTCGGCCGCCGCCGGCTGGTTGAAGAAGCAGAAGTGCTCGCCGCCGCCGGTCCACGGTTGGAAGCGTGGGTCAAACAGTTCGCAGAAGCC